>JBIIHS010000024.1:0-12924 GCA_044235515.1 Chitinophagaceae bacterium
AGGTGAGGAGGTTGAGTATTGTATTCGGGAAGCTGCCTTGCAGCTAGGAGTGGGGGTAACCGAATTTACCGTTGCGCCCTGTGTAAGCACTACCGATGCCAAATCGTTTCATGAGTGGTTCATTGAATTCGACCGCGAGCCCCCATCCATTGATGCTATGGCCCAGTTGATGAACCAATTACTCTGCCAAAAGAACGTTTATTACAACGATCTTATTTCGGGTAATATCCTCTCCTCTTTGCAGATCCGTCAAGTTCGAAAGGGAGGGTTCATCGATTACATGCGATCGGTGGGTAAACTCGGTGGGCAAAATAAAGTACCTCGCCTCAGTAACGACAGAACGTTGGCCGATGCCTTAACTTCGTTCATTGCCAACCATTAACTTTTTTTCATGAGTCTCTCTTCTGCTGTTAAAAGGATCGCCTTATTTGGATCGACCGGATCGATAGGAACGCAGGCCCTGGAGGTGATCGCCGCGCATCCTGATCTTTTTTCGGTAGAGATCTTGACGGCACAAAGCAACGACGAACTGTTGATCGCCCAGGCTTTGCAGTTTATGCCCAATATGGTCGTTATCGGCGACGAAAAAAAATATACCCGCGTCAAAGAGGCGTTACAAGCCACCTCGGTCAAGGTTTTTGCGGGCGAAAGATCATTAGAAGAGGTGGCGTCCTTGGATAGTTACGATCTGATGTTGGCGGCCATTGTCGGCTATGCAGGGTTAAAACCAACGCTTTGCGCACTTCGGCAAGGAAAGGCGGTTGCGTTGGCTAATAAAGAAACCTTGGTTGTGGCAGGTGATATTGTCATGCGGACGGCCCTTGAAAATCGGGCTCCGATCATTCCCGTCGATTCCGAGCACTCGGCCATTTTTCAATGTCTGGTGGGAGAGACCCGCAATAAGATCGAAAAGATCATTTTGACCGCCTCGGGTGGTCCTTTCTTAGGGCGAAAGACCAACTATCTGGTCAATGTAAAAAAAGAGCATGCGCTACAGCATCCTAACTGGACCATGGGCGCTAAGATTACCATCGACTCAGCTACCTTAATGAACAAGGGGCTTGAAATGATCGAGGCAAAATGGTTATTCAACTTGCGGGCGCATCAAATACAAGTGGTCGTTCATCCCCAAAGTATCATTCACAGTATGGTGCAATTTGAGGATGGCAGTATCAAGGCACAAATGGGCCTTCCGGACATGAAGCTGCCCATTCAGTATGCCATGGCTTTTCCGCAGCGAATTAAAAATGATTTTCCCCGCTACGATTTTCGGTCGGTCAAAAATCTGAGTTTCGAAGAACCGGATGTTAAAACATTCCGAAATCTTGCCTTGGCGCAAGAGGCCTTGGAAAAAGGGGGTAATCTGGCTTGCATCATGAATGCGGCCAACG
The DNA here is from genome assembly GCA_044235515.1 of Chitinophagaceae bacterium. Taxonomy (GTDB): domain Bacteria; phylum Bacteroidota; class Bacteroidia; order Chitinophagales; family Chitinophagaceae; genus JJ008. The sequence goes on from JBIIHS010000024.1 coordinate 1,392, forward strand.
AGATCGCGGTTTACGCCTTTTTAAAGAACCGGATCAATTTTTTGGAGATGACTGAGATCATAGAACGTACCATGCAATCCGTACCCTTTATTGCCCAGCCCGGTCTCGAGGATTATTTTGAGAGCGATGCAGCCGCTCGTACCTTTGCAGCCGATCAGGTTAATTTGTAAGGCTTCCTGTACAGCTGAATTGGCCTGCTCCTATTAAACTATGACAGTATTTGCTATCAATTGGTCTTCGGTGGGCTTGCAGGCGGGGCAGTTGCTCTTGTCTCTTTCCATTTTGGTGATCTTGCATGAATTTGGACACTACATAACGGCTAGGTGGTTCAAGTGTCGGGTAGAGAAGTTTTATCTTTTTTTTGATCCTTGGTTCTCACTGTTCAAAATAAAGAAGGGAGATACGGAATATGGTATCGGTTGGTTGCCTTTAGGCGGTTATGTTAAGATCGCCGGCATGGTCGACGAGAGCCTCGATAAGGAGGCCTTGAAACAAGCCCCTCAGCCTTGGGAATTTCGTAGTAAGCCCGCCTGGCAGCGTCTGATCATCATGTTGGGCGGTGTAGTCATGAATATTTTAGTGGCCTTCGTGATCTATTCATTTATCCTGATGGTCTGGGGCGACAAAAAGATCCCTACCGCCTCTATGAAATACGGGGTCCATGTGGTTGACAGTACCTTGTTCAAGATGGGTATTCGCAATGGCGACCGTATTCTTTCCGTCGATGGTGAGCCCGTGGCCGATTTTGAGAAGCTGCGCAGAAAATTGATTTTAGGGCAGCAAGTTGAACTTCAGCGAGGCGAGCAGACGCTTACCATTAACATGGATAAAGATCTGATCGGTCAGTTAGTAGAGAACCGAAATCGATCGATACGGGGTTTTCTGGAAGTGCGCAGACCTGCTATCGCTTTTTTTGTACCCGATACCAGTGCTGCTTCTAAAGCGGGGTTGCAAAAAGATGATCAGATCGTAGGGGTAGATAGTATCCCGGTATTATTTTATGATGAGTTGCAAGAACTTTTATTGGCTAGCAGGGAGCGCACTGTTTTCCTGAAAGTCATGCGCGAAGGGCAAGAGCTACGTTTGCCCGTATCGGTCAATGGCGAAGGGAAGATCGGCTTTTTGGCCTATGGATACAGCTACCAGCAAATGGATAGTCTGGGCTGGCTTAAACTTGATGTCAAACGTTATGGTGTACTCGAAGCGTTTCCCGCCGGTGTTCAAAAGGCCAGTAATGAGCTAAGCGACTATATAGATCAATTTAAAAAAATACTCGATCCCGAAACCGGAGCCTATAAGGGAGTTGGTGGATTCAAGGCCATGGGCTCCATTTTTTCCGGAGCGGGCTGGGACTGGGAATCGTTTTGGCGTATCACGGCATTTTTATCCATTGTATTGGCGTTTATGAATCTATTACCCATTCCTGCATTGGATGGAGGACATGTTATGTTCACGCTGTACGAAATGATCACAAGGAGAAAGCCAAGTGAAAAATTTTTGGAATATGCTCAAATGGTCGGTATGATCATATTATTAGGTCTTATGCTTTATGCCAATGCCAATGATTGGCTGGGGTGGGGCCGATAGGAGTATAGTTCATGGGGGCGTTTGGTTTTGACAGCATTGTTCTTTGAAAGTGTAAGCATGTACTGCGTTGCGTAATTAGCAGTTTAATCTGAATACGAAAACACAACTGGCAATACTCAGTATGCCATGGCCGCTTAATCAGTGATTAGGTAGTCATTAGGGCCGCCGGGCCGGTCGATCTGTTACCAAGCCCCGCCGCCGACTCAAACCCAAAACAGGTTGCTGTAAACAGGTCTTTTTTCGAAAGGACAGTCTGCGCTGTTTACCTAAGATAATCGCAGCTACGAAGCAAGTTGGTGCGTCCGGTTCCTGCCTGCTTCCGACAATCAATGCCGGAATAAACATGTAGAAAGCTTTCGACGGATATGTTTGGACACCGGTTCGACTCCGGTCGCCTCCACTTTTTTTAGTAGTTTTATTTAAACCATTTCTTTTTAGTTTATGAGACCTTTTAATTTCTTGTTATTGCTCAGCGGCCTCTCGATTTGGGTATTGACCAGTTCGTTTCTTGCCCAACCCGGAAATCCCGATGCCGTTGTAGGTGTATGGAAAACGGGAGAGGGTAATGCCATGGTGCGTATTTACAAAAATGGCGATAAGTATCAAGGAAAGATCGTTTGGTTAAAGGAGCCCAATGATCCGGAGACCGGAAAGCCTAAGATCGATAAGAATAATCCCACAGAATCCTATCGCACGCGCCCCTTACTGGGTATTATCAACGTGTGGGAATTTGAGTATACCGAAAAAAATGTCTGGGACGATGGCAAGATCTATGATCCCAAAAGTGGAAATATTTACTCATGCACAATTAAGATGACCAGCCCCAATACGATTGATGTACGAGGATATATCGGTGTTTCCTTGATCGGTCGTAGCGATACTTGGACAAGGCAGGTCGCTAAATGATCAGGGGGAGACAAAGTTCAAACTAAATCCAATATACAGGGGGTTGCCCAAGGCGCTGGTAAAATAGCGTTGGTTCAGTGCTTTCCCATTGTACACGTCCATCCCGTCAAATCTCCAGTTGTAGCGTAACCCTGCCTGGGCACTGAACCAAAGAAAGCCGCTTAATTTCTTATCCCATAGGATACGGGGCTTTAGTTCCCCTCGTTGTAAAAAAATCGTACCGTTGGTACTGCCCGGAATCGACATTCGGAATTGATTTCCCTCCAATTCGTATCCCAATTGAACGATGGAAGAAGTGGAGAAATTATAGCGAAGATGTCCGCGTGCCGGTAATAAGAGCTCCATGCCCCATCTGTCATTGAAGGTCTTATTCCATAGTACTACCGGCAAGTGAATGACCTGACCGGCTCGGTAGGTGCGGGCGACTCCAAGTCCAAGCATATTTTTTTCGGACAGTTTCCATCCGTAAAGGGCGGTGGCGCTCACCGTAACCGCTTGGCCAGTAATGTCGTTGAAATCGTGAAAGATTCCGTTGATATCGGCACTGGCCTGTACAATCAAGAAGTTTTTTTCATTGAGGGGTTTAAATAGGGTGGTGTTAATGCCGGTGCTGGTAAGGGTGTGGGTGGAAAGTTGTTTGGCAATTTGATGTTGGCCAGGATCTGAAAAGGTAAAGCGGCTTCCCCAATAGCTGGCTCCCAGTTGCCATATTATCTTGTTGGTGGAAAGTACGGGTATATTGACCTGCGCTTTCAGGGCGGTCATTTGCGAAACCGAGAAACTTTGCATGGCGGGCAACATGGCCGATAAGGGAAGATCCGGCATGGTAAAGGCTCCCTGTCTTTCGAATCCGACGCTCACAATTCGTTGCGGCGTTTGGTTGATCACCTTTTGGTTACAGTAGCGTTTTACTCCTTGCGCATCTCCAAACTGGCTATAGTCGAATAATTCAGTGCTGTCTACTTGGGCTGCACCCCAGAGGGGGATGGAAAGAAGGATATAGATCAATAGGCTTCGCATAGTAGGAATGGGTTTAAAATTTCCGAGCAAAAATAGATAGGCTCAATTGATTTTCTTATTTTTAGTTTAACCTAACCTATGAAACCTATTTTGCATGAGCAAGATTTCTGTCCTATTAGTCGATGATCACAAGTTGATCAGAGAGTCCTGGAATTTACTGCTATCGACCGATGATCGTTTTGAGATCGTGGGAGAGACCAGTGATGTGGAACAGGCCACGGCGGTAGCCGCCAGTCGCAAGCCCCAAGTCGTTTTGATGGATATCAATATGGCCCCCGTCAATGGATTTGAGGCCACCAAGCAGGTACTCAAACAGTCCCCTCATAGCCAGGTGATCGGCGTGTCCATGCATTCCATGCCGGCCTATGCCCGGCGGATGTTTCAGGTGGGAGCCCGGGGCTATGTTACCAAGAATTCATCGAAAGACGAATTGTTTCAGGCAATCGAAGAAGTGGTGGCGGGAAATAAATATATCTGTGAAGAGATCAAAAATATCTTAGCGCATCAAGAGTTGGATGAAGATAGCGAGTACCCCGATATGAATTCGCTTTCCAAACGCGAGATCGAGGTGGTTTCGCAAATCAGACAGGGTTTCTCCTCAAAAGAGATCGCCCAACGTTTGGAGATTTCTCTAAAAACGGTAGAAGTGCACCGTTACAATATCTTAAAGAAGTTGAAGCTGAAAAATACAGCGGCCCTCGTCAATTTTATCAATGCGCAGGGACTCTGAGCCGGGGTAGTTGGTAGGAGTCTTAAAGACTATTGTCCAAGGCCTCTTCGATTTCGGGAACGGTAATGGCCAGATGGCTTTCGACGTAAACGCATTTTCCGTTTTTTATCAATAAGACCTGCGGTGATTCATGGTGTACCTGCAGCCGAGAGGCGATAGCCGTAGAAATATCCCGAAAAGAAAGAAGATCCAACAGGTAAGCGTTAACGCGATCGGATAAGACCGACTTATTCAATCGTTCCAAGGCCACGGTGCTAATAGAGCAACGTGTACTGTGTTTAAAGAGCAAGGAGGGAGATGTCCCCGAAAGGATATCCTCGAGCTGATCCATCGATTGCAAGGGTGTCCAGTTCATGAACTAACGTCGAAATTTAGTCTTGGGCGTGCTGTTCATGGGGCAACCTTCTCGGGAGGCTGCGCATGCGCTTAGCAACAGCGTTAGCACGAGGGATACAAAAATCAGATAAAGTGTAGGTCTCATGAGCGTTTCGTATAGAACGCAAAAATACGGAATTTGGTATCCCCCCTTGCCAACGGAATATCGAAAAGCTATATTTGAATCCCGTCACTTATTGAAAAGCTTACCTTTACAACATGTTACAACTTACAAAGCCGCTGGCATTCATCGATCTGGAAACCACAGGTGTAAATCTGGGAACAGATCGCATCGTCGAAATCGCTATTGTTAAAATTTTGCCTGATGGCAATCGCACCACAAAGCGAAAGCTCATTAATCCGGGTATGCCAATTCCAAAGGCGTCCACGGAAGTGCATGGGATTACCGATGAGATGGTAAAGGATGCACCCATTTTTAAGCAAGCGGCCCAGGAGCTAAAACAGGTTTTAGATGGTTGTGATCTGGCCGGGTACAATTCGAACCGTTTCGATATTCCCATGCTGGTTGAGGAGTTTCTCAGGGCCGAGGTGGAATTCGATATGAAGGGCAGAAGAATGCTCGATGTACAGCAGATCTTTTATAAAATGGAGCCCCGTACCCTCTCTGCCGCCTATCAGTTCTATTGTGGTAAAGCCCTGGACGGAGCGCACAGCGCGACGATCGATGCCACCGCTACCTTTGAGGTATTGGAATCCCAATTGCAGCGTTATGAGAGCCTGGGGACTACCCTTGATTCGATATTGAAATCGGTTGGTGAAGAACCCATCGTGGATTTTGCTCGCCGTTTCATCTGGGAAAATGGGGTAGAGGTTTTCAATTTCGGTAAATTCAAGGGCCGTCCTGTAGCCGATGTGTTAAGGACAGAACCACAGTATTATGATTGGATGATGAAAGGAGATTTTCCGCAGCATACAAAACAAAAGCTAACCGAGATCTATACCCGGACGCTTCTTAAAAAGAATGGATAAGCTGGTTATCATACCGACATTCAATGAAAAAGAAAATATTGCCGCTATCATTTCGGCCGTGTTGTCTCTCGAGGGAGATTTTCATGTTTTGGTGATTGATGATGGCTCGCCCGATGGAACCGCTGAGCTTGTGGAGGAGATCGTAAAGCAAGATCCTGTTCGCGTTTTCTTAGAAAAAAGGGCTGGAAAGCTTGGGCTGGGAACTGCCTATATCCATGGGTTCAAATGGGCGCTTAACAGGGATTATCAGTATATTTTCGAGATGGATGCTGATTTTTCGCATAACCCTCTTGATCTACTCCGACTTTACAAGGCTTGTCACCAGCAGGGGGCCGATGTGGCGGTGGGTTCTCGCTATGTCAAAGGAGGCGGTGTGCTCAACTGGCCGGCTAACCGTATTGCCCTCTCTAAGGGAGCTTCTCTTTATACCAGGTTGCTATTGTGGATGCCTCTGCGGGATCCTACTGCTGGGTTTGTCTGTTATCGCCGGGCCGTTTTGGAGTCGATCGATCTTTCCAATATTCGTTTTGTCGGCTATGCGTTTCAGATCGAAATGAAATACGCATCGTGGCGGTTGGGTTTTGTGATCAAAGAGGTTCCGATCCTATTTCAGGACCGAACCTTGGGGAGTTCCAAGATGAACAAAGGTATCATCAAAGAGGGGGTGCTGGGCGTCATCAAGCTTCGCCTCTATTCTCTATTAATTAACTACCGGACAAAGCGTAGCGGGTCTGCAGCCTTATGAGAAAAGCGTATACGCAGCTTCATATCGCAGTCTTATTGGCGGGACTTACCGGAATATTGGGCCGGCTGATCACATTGAACGAGCTGATGATCGTTTTTTACCGACTCCTTTTGACAGTTCTCTCCATGTGGGTATTGTTTTCTTGGCGGCATAAAATACAGCGCCTCCCCACTATGCATATCATTAAGATCATGACCGTCGGCTGTATCGCCGGACTGCACTGGCTTAGTTTTTACGGCGCCATCAAGTATTCAAATGTTTCGATCGCCTTGGTCTGTTTTGCTTCCATTGGATTTTTTACCGCTCTGTTTGAGCCGCTCATTCTAAAGCGCTCCATCAATTGGATCGAACTTTTATTGGGGCTACTCACCTTACTGGGGGTTTATATCATCTTTCGGTTCGATACCCGTTACACTACCGGTATTTTCTTAGGATTGATCTCGGCCGTATTGGCTTCTTTGTTTCCGATCTTTAACCGTGAGCTCCTCAAAAAAACGAATGTCGAAAGTCTCTTGGTCTGGCAACAACTGGGTGGATTTATCTGTATGGCTGGGTTGCTTCCACAGTATGTTACCACGGATCCATCCATGCGGCTTTGGCCTAATTGGGAAGACCTTGGCTGGTTACTGGTATTATCGTGGGTCTGTTCCGTTTGGGCTTTCCAATTATCAGGTGCCGCCTTAAAAAAGTTGTCGGCATTCACTGTAAATCTTAGTTATAATCTCGAGCCTGTCTATGGAATCTTACTCGCCTTTATCGTATATAGAGAAGACCAGTTGCTCAATAGTAGTTTCTATTGGGGGTTGGGATTGATCTTGATCGCCCTGGGGCTACATGCCTGGATCATCTACACAAAGCAACGTGCGGCGTTTAGAACTCCACAATAAAGCCGATAGTGGGTATCAGCGTTCCATCCTCGTTCGATAAGATCAGCGGAATGGCATTCGACCCATTCAGCGCAATGGGTTGTCCGTTGGTGGTTAAAAAAGCGGTATTGCTCTCGTTGCGCTTAAAGGTGAATTGCGGAAAGGCCGGGCTTTTTGCTCCATAGAAGTTGGTGATATCCAAAAACAGATCAAAGGTGGTCTTTCTCCAGTTCCATTTCTTATCGATACGAATATCGCCAGCATGAAAAGCTCCCAATCGTTGACTGTTTAGTTGGAGTAGATCGAGTACCCCCGTTCCCAGTGTCAAATAATTAAGTTGCGATTGCATCATATTGAAAGGGGTAAACGGAGCACCCCCCTGGTAGCGAAATTTGATGCCTAGTTCCCAATTCTTTCCCCATTTATAGCCACCGATGAAGGAGAGCAGGTGGCGGTTATCCCAGGCACTGGCGATCATCTTTGCATCCGAACCGCTGAAGCGACTAATAAAGTACGTATAAGAAAGCGTACCAAAAAAACGTTGACTGAGTTTTTGTTGGGCAAAAAATTCGAATCCATAACTGTATCCTTTCCCATTTGTGCGTACGGGCTCGTTACCTACAACGGTAAAATCGCCCCCCAGATTACTCAGTGAGATGCCATCGCGAATCGAGACAGGAACGCGGTCATATCGTTTATAAAACCCCTCCAGTGTAAAGCGCGTAGTAGGGGCCGGCAAGAACTCGGTTCCGATCACAAAATGGCTACTTCGGGTATAATCAGCGTTTCGATTGATCAGGTTTCCCGTGTTGGTGCGGTAACTCAAAATGGTATAGGCCGGTAATTTATAGTAGTCGCCAACAGAGGCATTCAATGACCATTTATCGGCCAGCATATAGGATATCCCCATTCTGGCCGATAAGGTTTTCAGTGGGTCATCTCCTTGCTCTGTAAAACTATTTAGATCGGTGCGAAGTCCGCCACTGATACTCAGTCTATCCTGTGCCATCCGCTTGCTGACTTGAAGAAAAGCCCCTGTTCTCCATAGGTCTATATTGGAGAGGTATTTTGATACAACGGCAGGTTGTATAACGGTGCCCGAAGCGTCCCGTAGTTCTTGGCGAATACGCAAGAAAGAGTTGTTATTGCTTTTAGCGTATTGCACCACTGCGCCATAGGAAACTTTGATACCTTGAATGGTCTTATTGACATCGAATCGCAATTTATTTTCGATCTCTTGTGAGTTGATGCCGGTTCTTCTTTTACTCTCATCGGCGGTGTTATTTCCATCGAATTTATCAATGGTATTGTCGAACATGTTTCTGCTAAGGGCCAGGTTCCAAAATCCACCCGCAATTTGCTTGCGTAAACTTATGCCTACTGTATAATTCCATTGTTGAATGGCCGGGGTGGCATCCAGTATGTATAGTTTCTCGGGGGTGGCCTCACGAGGTGCGCCAAAGCTGAAATCATCGATAGCGCCCAGTCCCAGTAAGGTCAGCGTTGTTTTCTTGTTGATGCGGTGCGTGATCTTGTATTGAAAATCCCAGTAGTTAGGTCGTATGGGCAGATCGATGGCTTTGAACAGTAATTGCAGGTACGATCGCCGTGCCGATGCTAAAAAAGTGGTCTTAGAGGAGAGCGGTCCCTCCAAGGTGGTGGCTAGCTCGGTAGCGCTTAGTCTCACATTGCCTTGTACTCGATTGGGGTTGCCATTCCGTTGCCTGAATTGGAGCACAGAAGAAAGCGCATTGTCATAGCGGGCGTCGAATGAGGAGGAGCTCAATTTGACCTCTTCCAAAAAACTTACATTAAGCATTCCTGTGGGGCCTCCGGCACTACCTTGTGTAGCAAAGTGATTGATCACCGGAATCTCAATGCCATCCAGATAGTATACGTTCTCGTTGGGGGCTCCTCCGCGGATAATGATATCATTTCGATATCCCCCTACGCTTCCGGCGGTACCCCCCACACCGGGAAGGGCTTGAATAACGCGAGAAACATCGAAGTTGCCACCGGGATTAGACCGTATCTCTTCGGTCGTAAGCTTTTGGACGCTCAAGGGTGTTTCAAGACTGGCCGCAATGGCTGTCTTTCTGTTTGAGCTAAGGGTTACTTCGGCCAGCTTAGTGGCTGCCGGTTCTAATTGTAGTGTCAGGTTTAATTCATTTCCGACCGTTACGACCATATTGAATAAACGCAGCTCATTGTATCCGATAGAGCTGATCCGTATTGTATGCGTTTGGGGAGGAATGCCCACCAGCCGAAAACGACCCAAGGAGTCGGATAGGGTCGCTAAAGTAGTTCCTTCCACGCGGATGGTGGCACCGGCGATCGGGGTCAGGGAGTTCTTGTCAGTTAGAGTTCCGGAGAGGCGACCGAGTCCTTGCCCCATGGTAAGCGAAGCGGCCGAGCTGAGTAGTAAAAAAAATAGGATCTTTCTCATAGTATAGGGATCAATGGCTAACAACTTATTTTATAAATTGTTTACTATATCTTCAATTTTCATATCTCTTTTATGCAACGAACCCCTTTTATGTTGGTGATGCTGCTCCTGCACTGCAGTGTGCTTCTTGCGCAAAAAGCCCCGCTAACCCACCAGGTATACGATAGTTGGCAACGAATAGGAGAAAGGACATTAAGTCCGGATGGAAACTGGGCCGTCTTTACCATCGATCCGCAAGAAGGCGATGGCATTTTGGTCTTACAGTCCCTTCGATCCGATTACCGTAAAGAATTTCCGAGAGGATATGGTGCTTCGATCAGTTATCAGGGGCGCTACCTTGTCTTTAAGATCAAGCCCTTTTTTGCTTCCGTAAAAGAAGCTAAGAATAAAAAGAAAAGGCCGGAGGAGATGCCCAAAGATTCAGTGGCCTTGGTCGAGTTGGGTAAAGACAGTATCCTCAAGTTTGCATCGGTGCGTTCTTTTAAAATGCCCGCTGACGATGAGGGCTGGGTGGCCATTCATTTTGAGACTAACGAGAAACCTGCCGAAGGAATCGAATCGGCTTCCGATCTGTTGCTGATCAATTTTGTGAATGGTGCAAAAATGATAATACCTCGCATCAGTGAATTTCAACTTGCCAAAAAAGGAGGAATGCTGGTCGCTGAGCAGCGCAAAGGCAATAAGGATTCCATAGGGGCAACTCAAGTACTATTGGTGACAGTGCCTTCCTTCCGAATTGACACCATCTTGCGGGGGGGTAATGACTTTAGAAAATTCTCTTTCTCTGCAGATGGCCGTCAACTTGCTTTTTTGGCTGAGCGTAATGCAAGACCCAAGGAACTGGTTAAGTACTACTCGCTTTATCATTTTGATCGTAGCAGCGACTCGGCCATCTCGATCGCAGACCGTAATACAGCGGGGATGAAATTAGGTATGACCATCAGTGAATTTGCCGACCTCCGCTTTAGTCAATCGGGTCATCGTCTCTATTTTGGAACAGCACCCATTGTACCAGCCAAAGACACCCTTACCCCGGAGTCCGACCTGGTGAAAGTAGATATATGGCATTATAAGGATGATTACATACAATCGCAACAACTCTATGAGTTAAAACGCAACCAGGAGCGTTCTTACTCCGCCGTCTTTCATTTTGATCGGAATAAACTGGTTCAGTTGGGAGCCCCGGATGCAGAGAATGTCTTTATTCCTAAGCAAGATGATGGACAATGGGTGTATGCAACCAGCGATTACGGAAAGCGTATCGCTTTTCAATGGACTGCCGCCACGGCAAAGGATATTTATCGTATTGATGTGTTGACCGGGCAGCGACAACTTATCAAAGCGAATATGAATGGCAATTTTTTTGGCTCCTCTGTATCCCCTAAGGGCACAGCACTGGTTTGGTACGATGCGGACCTTAAACAGTACCAGAGTTGGGATGGATTAAAAGTGCGAACCATCTCTCGCACTATTCCACATGTATTATACGATGAGCTCCATGATATGCCGGGTCCTGCTTTTCCATATGGTATTGCTGGCTGGTTGCCGGGCGATACGACCGTTTTGATCTACGATCGCTATGATACTTGGAGGGTGCCTATAGCGGCCGATCGTGCGGCTCAAAATATTACAAGGGTAGGACGACAAAATAAAGAGAACTACCGGTATGTGCCGCTGGATCCCGAGCAAGATTATATTCCGCTCAGTGGGTTATTGTGCTGGCGTTATCAGCAACAGGAGAGTCGAGATGGCGGTATTGCTTTTGCGCAGTGGGAGCAGGATCGGGTGCGCTTTACCCAGCGTCAAGCCGGCTCCTTTGCCTATGGGCTTCCTTCAAAGGCATCAAGAGCAGCCGTGCTGGCCTTTAC
>JBIIHS010000161.1:0-4035 GCA_044235515.1 Chitinophagaceae bacterium
ATACTTCGGGTGCCAATGTGTGGCAAGCCGCACTTACGTCTGGACGACATCAAGTATCTGTAAGTCATCTGCCCAGCGGAGTTTACTTTTTGTTAACCACAAATGGGCCTCAACGGGTGGTTATTCGGTAGGAGGAGGAGTTTACAATAAACTATATCTTTTCTGAGTACTTCTCCAGTGCTTTTTCCAAACAATCCATAGCGGCATTGATAGACTTCGTATTGAGCACGTAGGCCAGACGAACTTCTTGTTTTCCTAGTCCTGGGGTTCCATAAAATCCGGTAGCTGGAGCCAGCATTAGCGTTTGGTTGTTATACGAGAAAGATTCCAGTAGCCACTGACAAAAGTGATCACTATCATCGATAGGAAGTTTAGCCATGGCATAAAAGGCACCACCGGGATTGGGGCAGTATACACCGGGTATTTGGTTGAGTCGTTTGATCAGGAGATCTCTTCTGCTTTTGTATTCGGCTTTGGGAATATCAAAATAGTCAGCAGGAAGATCTACCGCCGCTTCGGCCAGGATCTGTGCCAAACCGGGCGGACTCAGTCTTGCTTGAGCAAATTTCATGGCTGCATCGTACACCTCTTTGTTCTTGGTCACAAAGGCGCCAATTCGAGCACCACAGGCACTGTAGCGTTTCGAGATGGTATCCATTACGACCACTTGTTGCTCCATCCCCTCTAATTGCAGGGCACTCATACAAGCGCCCTCATAGGCAAACTCTCGGTACGCTTCATCACTGAACAAATACAGATCGTGCTTCAGACAAATGTTGCGAAGGGCCATCATCTCTTGTTGGCTGTACAGATATCCGGTAGGATTATTAGGATTACAGATCAGGATGGCCTTGGTACGGGCGCTGATCTTTTTTTCGAATTCCTCGATTGGAGGCAGGGCAAATCCACTTTCTATAAAAGAAGTTACGGGCACAATGGTTACCCCCGCAGCGCAGGCAAATCCATTGTAATTGGCATAAAAGGGCTCGGGTACAATCACTTCGTCACCAGGGTTTAGGCAGGCAAAGAATCCAAACTGTATGGCTTCACTGCCCCCGGCTGTTACAATGATCTGGTCTTTGGAAACCTGAATGCCATTGCGATCATAGTATTGGACCAGCTTTTTTCTGTACGATTCGTTCCCCGCGCTGTGGCTGTACTCCAACACAGGAATGGGGGTTTTTCGAACCGCCTCCAATACGGCGGGTGGAGTTTCAATGTCGGGCTGTCCGATATTGAGGTGATACACGGTGATTCCCTTTTTTTTAGCCGCTTCTGCGAAGGGAACGAGTTTTCTGATAGGAGAGGCGGGCATTTCCATACCGCGCTTGGCAATAGTTGGCATGTAACAAAGGTAAGCAAGCTAGTATGCCCACCAATAAACCCTGGTGTAAGCGTCAAAAAATCTCTACTAAAAAACCCTCCGACAAGGGAGGGTTTGAATTTTTTTAAGGCCTATTTATGAAAAAGGATGATCAGGATTTTTTTACAGGGGCCTTTGGGGCTTGCTTTTGTAGTTCTGCGTAGGCTTCTACACTAAGTACCTCTCCGGTGATCTTTACGGTTTTTACTTCGTCAATACCGGCAAACTTGATGTTTACATCTTTGGTAAAGGGAGCAACAGCAGCAGCGTTGTATTGTACCTTCAATTTGGCCGAGGCACCGGGCTGAATGGGCTCAGTGATCTTCTCGGGAGTGGTACAACCACAGCTAGCCCAACTATTTTCTACTACCAGCGGCTTGTCACCAATGTTTTTGATCTCAAAGGCATAGGTAACAGGTTCTCCCTGCTTGATCTTGCCAAAATCATACTTTTCGGTATTCATTTTCACTAGAGCATCTACTCTGGATTGAGCAAAAGTGCAAACCGAGAAAAGCAATACCAGGGAAGCAAATACTATCTTTTTCATAACGAAGAATTTATAGACAAATATACAAAATCTTAACGGGGATAACCAAATTTGCCCCGAGGGGGGCGGGGGCTCTTTAACATTTCCGTAACCCCATCCATTCTTCTTATTTTTGCGTCATGGAAAACCAGGCCTCTGACCAATTGTCGTACGACCTTTTTAAGCAAGAGGTTATCAGGGATTTTCGGACCGCTTGCCTAAGCCGTGAGATCAGTCTTCTCGGGCGTAAAGAGGTGCTGGGGGGGAAGGCCAAGTTTGGCATTTTTGGGGATGGTAAAGAAGTGGCCCAGGTAGCCATGGCAAAGTTTTTTAGGCCAGGCGATTTTAGAAGTGGATATTACCGCGATCAAACTTTTGTCTTGGCCGCCGGTATGGGTACTCCTGAGGCCCTTTTTGCGCAGTTATACGCCGACCCCGATCTGGGACGTGAGCCCTTTAGTGCAGGAAGGCAAATGAATAGTTTCTTTGCCACCCCCACGGTTGACGCAACGGGAGAATGGCTAGACCTGACAAAAACCAAGAATAGCTCTAGTGATATTGCCCCTACTGCCGGACAAATGCCCCGTGCGTTGGGGCTGGCCCACGCTTCGCGGGTATTTAGAAAGGTAAGCCAGTTACACAACTTATCGCACCTATCTGACAAGGGTAACGAGGTTTGTTTTGCAACGATCGGGGATGCCTCCACCAGCGAAGGTCATTTTTGGGAGACCATCAACGCAGCTACTGTTTTACAAGTTCCCCTTGCTGTATTTGTTTGGGACGATGGGTATGGAATTTCAGTGCCCAAGCAGTTTCAAACGGCCAAAGGTTCCGTTTCAGAAGCCTTGCAGGGAATGCAACGTACAGAGCAGCAAACTGGACTTCAGCTCTACCGTGTAAAAGGGTGGGATTATGCCGGCATGTGTGAAGTTTTCGAAGAAGGAATTCGGTTGGCTCGCGAGCAACATATTCCTATATTATTTCACGTGGAGGAACTTACGCAGCCCCAAGGACATTCCACTTCTGGAAGTCATGAGCGATATAAGTCGTCAGAGAGACTTGAATGGGAAAAGCAATGGGATGGCATTGCCAAAATGAAGGAATGGTTGCTCGAAAATGGGTTGGCGACCGCTGCCGAAGTAGACGAGATACAAACTGAGGCCAAAGAACGTGCTAAACAAGCCCGCGATACAGCATGGAGTCAATATTGCCAACCCGTTAAGGAGCAAGTTTCAAAAGCCATTGCCTGTATTACTGATCTGTCGCAGGCTCTCCCCGCGCAGGCCAGCAGCTTGCAGACCATAGTTACTGCCCTACAGTCCAGCCGCGATCCATTGAGAAGAGAGGTCATGAAGGCGTTGTATCAAACTATCGAATGCACCGGCAGTAGCCCAGCGGCTTTTGCCGTAAAGGATCTTTACAGCGATCTGTTGCAAGAGAACCAGCGTCTCTATAATACTTATCTATATGATGCGGGCCCCAAGAGTGCTTTGCAAGTGTCCACCGTGGCACCCACCTATGCGGGAGACGCTCCCATGCTCAATGGATTTGAGATCATCAATAAATATTTTGATCAAAAATTCGCATCCGATCCCACATTGGTGGCCTTCGGAGAAGATCTTGGTCAGATCGGAGACGTCAACCAAGGCTTCAGCGGACTCCAAGAGAAGCATGGTAAGGAGAGGATATTCGATACGGGTATTCGCGAATTGACCATTATGGGCAGTGGTATTGGAATGGCCCTTCGCGGTCTTCGCCCCATCGCCGAAATACAGTATCTGGATTATTTGCTTTATGGGTTGCAGCCACTCAGCGATGATGTGGCCACGCTGCATTACCGCACGGCCGGACAACAGAGTTGTCCATTGATCGTTCGTACCCGAGGGCATCGTCTTGAGGGTATTTGGCACAGTGGTTCCCCAATGGGCATGATCATTCATTCATTAAGAGGAATGCATGTTTGTGTACCGCGCAACATGACCCAAGCGGCCGGCATGTACAATACCTTGTTACGCAGCAACGATCCCGCCCTGGTCATTGAATGTCTCAATGGATACCGATTAAAAGAGAAACTTCCTGACAACCTCGACTCCCTCACCGTTGCACTTGGGGTACCTGAAGTGATTCATTCGGGCTCTGATATTAC
>JBIIHS010000162.1:0-4024 GCA_044235515.1 Chitinophagaceae bacterium
ACAGGTCGGGTCGCTAATGCGCCCCTTGACACAGGCCGAAGACATTCAAAATCCCAATGTGGTCAAAGTGGTGGTGAATCAGAAAAATGATTCGATCTTCTTTAGTCGCAGTGTGATCCCCTTTCCCAGAGATCCGCAACAAGCAGCACCCTACTATGAACATGTGGGCGTGTATGCCTTTCGCAAAAAAACCTTGTTCGACTTTACAAGTTGGTCCTTGACCCCCTTAGAGAAAATGGAAAAGCTGGAATGCTTGCGTTTGTTAGAGCACGGTGTTCCGATCCGGATGGTGCTGACTCCCGAAAAAGGAGTAGAGATCGATACACCTGAAGATCTTGAAAAAGCGCGAAGGTTGTTAGGTCTATAATGATCGATCCGGTCACAGACAACTACTGCCCACTACCGCGATCACTACTATGCAATACAGTCTCGTGTGTACTACAGATACGTCTTACTAATTGATCCTGATGTCACGCACCTCTCGCTGCATAAAGCGTGGCATACCCGGCATTCCCTGAGGTTGTGTCGCGTTCTTACCTCCCATGCGATTTAGATTAAATAAGAAGCTGACCAAGAAATAGCGGCGAAGCACCATACTACGGGTATCTTGCAAGAAGTTGTCTCCGGCATTACGGGTAATGCTCTCATTTTGGTTGAGCAGGTCATTGACCGAAAATTTCAACTCGCCATTCTTATTCTTGAACATCAACTTGCTTACGCTCGCATTCCACAAGGGTATATTTTGATTAAACCCTTCGGCCCGGCCCGTATTGATCAGGTAATCGAAATTACTAGCCAGCAGGATTCCTTTAGGGAAGGTAAAGGTTACATCCGCATTATAGGTTTGTGTCCAGAAATCTTCATTGAGCTGTGTATTGATGCTATAATTAAGATTCGTGTACGTCAAGTTGGCCCGCAAACCAAAATCGATCTTTTCTTTGTTGATACTAATACCCGCTCCTTGAGTAAGCGCCAGTGTTTTGGTCACATTCTCTAGCTTATTGACCAAGCTGATATCACGGAGATACAACATGGTATTGGTCAAGCTGATATTAGACCCCTTTAGCTTCGGGTTCTTAAATGGAAGTCCGAGCGTGAAGAAAGAAAACGCACGCAAGTATCCATCTACGTTAGCATAGGTTGTGGTCTGCACCGGACCTCGCACGGAGATACTATTGACAATACGATTTTGTGTAGTGGCAATATTGAAGTTGGCCGCTACAAAACGGAAAGTTGCCAGATTGAATGTATTATAGCCAATATTGAAACTATGATTGAACTCTTGTTTCAAATTAGGATTACCAATGCGGACATTCAATGTATCGGTAACATCCGGCACATTTTGCAATTGGGCCACCGTGGGTTGGTTGGTACGGCCATTGTATGCAACACGCAAATTCTTGCTACGCGTAGGGGTAAAATTAAAATTAGCCGTGGGGAATAAATTGGTAAAGGTCTGACGACTAATGGAGTCTTTGTTGGTCAGCGCCTGGTAGCTGTGATTCTCGAGTTCGGCCTGTTGTACGCCAAGACCGAATTGATAATTATATTTTTTCTCTTGCAAGCGATAATTGACCCCTACCCGATGGGCCGTAAATATATTTTTAAACTCATTGGTCTGTAATAAATTGGGGTTATCATATTTTCCATTACTGTTATTGAAGTTAAAAGTTTCCTTTTCGCTACGACTAAAGTTGTTGGTATATGCGTAATTGAACTCCAGCAATTTGTTGAGACCCAGGGGTTCGGTATACGAGGTGCTCACCACATTGTTTCGGGTTTTGGTTTGCTGGTTGTACTGCTGATTTTGAGAGAAGTTCAATCCGATACTTCCGTTGGGGCGCAAGAAAAGGTTATTTGCAATGGTCTTCCCGTCCGCTTCGCTGCCACCGATCGTATTATTCAACCCGATCGTTAGGGTTCGTCCGATTTTGCTGAACTTTCTTCTTAGCAAAACATTGTTGTTGATATTATACCCGTCGCGCACATTGGTATTTTGCGAGTTGGTCTGAATGGCTAAAAAAGACGCCAATGGTGTTTTAGAGATCGTACTGCTGCTATCAAAACTGGTATTGTCTGAGTGTTGCAGGGTAACGGAGGGAGTATACAGTATAGAGGTCAGCGAATCAAATTGATGCTCGAATCGAACATTGATCCGGTGATTTTGATTGATATTTTCTGAACGACTGCTACGATTTTGATTAGCCGAAGAGTCGTTAACAAAAAAAGTTTGGCGAAGGATGGTCTGCTCTTGCACCGGACGATTATCAGAGAAAAAATAACTGCCCGTCAACTTGGTCTTGCCCGCATTCCACTCATTAGAAAAGTTCGTACCCGTAGCGAGAGATCGAATAATGCCGGTATTTCCGCCACCGCCAAATCCGCCGCCGCCGCGACCGCCGGTCATGGTCATGGATACCATGCCGCCACCACCGCCGCCACCACCAAATCCACCTCCACCACCGCCGCTACCCATGGTAATGGTCGTCATGCCGCCGCCGCCACCACCGCCGCCGCCAAAACCACTAAATCCCCCCATGGCGCCGATAATATCATTAAAAGAAAATCCTTGCTTGTTGATATTGTTAGCATTAAAAAGTACCGAGATGCGATTGTTACCATCGAATTTATTGAAGCTCAAATTACCCTCATAGCGGTCTTTGCTTCCATATCCGGCCAGGGCTCTTCCAAAAAATCCTTTATTGCGATCTTTTTTAAGTTTGATGTTGATGGTCTTGCTACGGCTTCCATCATCGATCTTGGTAAACTTAGCCTGCTCGCTCATATCATCAAAGACTTGCACACTCTCAACCATATCGGCCGTTAGATTCTTGGTCGCCAGCTTGGGATCGTTTCCAAAAAATTCTTTTCCATCTACCAAAATACGTTGCACTTGCTCACCCTGTGCTTTTACCCCGCCCTCTTTGTCAACTTCCATACCCGGAATTTTTTTGAGCAGGTCTTCGACCGTGGCATTAGGCACTGTTTTGAATCCGCTGGCATTGAATTGCACTGTGTCGTTCTTAACTACAATGGGAGATTCGCTCGTGATCACAACGCCTTCGAGCATCTTATAATCTTTATTCATGGTCAAGGTTCCCAGATCGATCAACTTTTTTTCGCCCGTAATAGAGAAGGACTGCCGAATTTCTTGAAGGCCTTTGCTGCTTACCACCAGTTTATACTCTCCGGGCAATAGGTTTTTGATCTCAAAAACACCCTGTTTGCTCGAGAGCGAAAAACTGGCCAACGAAGAATCGCGGGCATTGACCACCGAAACGGTCGCATCGGCCACCGGTTGCTTTGCGGTAGAATCAATGAGTTTACCCTTTATACTACCATCGGCTCGTTGGGCAAAAACAGAAGGGGACAAAAAGGCAAAGAGAAGCAGAAATAAGATGGATATTCTCATAGCGTTGTAAATGGTGCGCAAAGATAGACGCAAAACAGCTCTTGTACTTGCTGATAAATCGTTAAATCACCCGATTTAGTTGATAGACAAGGCCGGATGGCGCAAAAACAGGATGAATGGAACGGAGATCAAGTAAAAAATCGGTCAACTAAACAGGTATTCTACGTCTTCTCGGGTAAGTGTCTTCACAAATCCCTGATCATCGGCAATAATATCCTTGGCCAGATTCCGCTTTCGCTCTTGCAACTGTAGAATTTTATCCTCTATCGAGTCTTTACAGATCATTCGATAAGCAAAAATATTTTTGGTTTGGCCAATACGATGCGTTCGATCGATAGCTTGTTGCTCTACGGCAGGATTCCACCAGGGATCCATTATGTAAACATAATCCGCCGCAGTAAGATTAAGACCCACACCGCCTGCTTTCAACGAGATCAAAAACACCCGAACCGACTCATCTTGTTGAAAACGCTGAATGGCCTTTTCCCGATCTGGAGCCGAGGTGCTGCCGTCAAAGTACACATAGGAAATACCCAGCTCGTCTAGTTTGGCGCGAATCAACGAAAGCATTCCTAAAAACTGAGAGAATACCAGCGCCTTGTGCGAACTAAT
>JBIIHS010000163.1:0-4014 GCA_044235515.1 Chitinophagaceae bacterium
CGTATAAGATCGCTAAAGATCATTTTATTGAGAAGGGAAATAACCGTGTTATTCTGGCGACCGATGGCGATTTCAATGTAGGGCTGCGCACCGAAGACGAATTAGAGGAACTGATCAGTTCGCAACGACAACAAGGTATCTACCTGACCTGTCTGGGTGTGGGTATGGGCAACTACAAAGACTCCAAGATCAAGTTACTTGCAGAAAAGGGAAATGGAAATTTTGCGTATATCGATTCCGAGCGAGAGGCCGAGAAGGTGATGATGAATGAGTTTGCACAAACGCTATACACGGTGGCTGACAATGTCTACATGCAAGTGAGTTTTTCTCCCCGCTGGGTCAGTCAATACAGGCTGATTGGTTTTGATAACAAAGCCCTGGCCTTGCTCGATACGCTTTCTTCTATCGAGGGGGGCGAAATTGGCTCGGGGCATCAGCTGGTGGCCTTATTCGAGGTCGAGCCAACGGACGAACTATTGCTATTGCAACGAGATCAGCAACCCGATACCATCGCTTCCGTATGGCTTCGTTATCAGGTTCCGGCCGATACCGTTCTTCAATTGCGAACGACCAATTTATCTACCCTTCAAGCTACTACCTTGGAGCAGTTGCGCGCCCATCAGTTCAATGCCGCTGTGGCCTTGTTCGGGTTGAAGCTAAAAGAATCTCCGTTTATAAAAGGGGTGCAATGGGAGCAACTGATCAATTTAACCCAACAGGTTGTGGATCTTTCGCAGCCTTTACAAGCAGAGTTTTCGTCCTTGGTAGGACAGGCGGCCACGCGATATGATATCAAAAAGAAAAAGAGGAGAGTTAAACTAAAGAGCTGATCACCTAAAAAGATCTTTTACCCGATCAAAGAAATTGCGTTCGGATTTTTCGGGCTGCGGTGTAAAATTGGGAGAGCTGCTTAGTTTTTCGAGGGCTGCTTTTTCTTCGGCCGATAGTTGCTGTGGTGTCCAGATACTGACCTGCACCAGTTGGTCGCCCTTCTCGTACGAATTTACAGAGGGAAAGCCTTTGCCTTTGAGACGAAATATCTTTCCACTTTGGGTACCTGCCGGGATCTTGATCTTGGCCCGACCATCGATGGTAGGCACTTCGGCCTGTATACCGAACACGGCATCAGTAAATGACAAGTGTAATTCGTAGGCCACATTGTTGCCTTCGCGATATAATTCTTTGTGTGTCTCTTCCTCGATCAGAATGATCAGGTCGCCATTGCTTCCGCCTCGTTCCCCGGCATTGCCTTTTCCGGATACATTCAGTTGCATGCCTTCTTGCACTCCGGCTGGAATATCGATGCTGACCGTTTCTTCTCCATAGACTCGTCCGTCTCCCTTGCAGGCTCCGCATTTGGCAGTGACCGTTGAGCCCTCTCCATTGCAATCGGAACAAGTGGCTACGGTTTGCATTTGACCCAGGAAAGTATTTTGCACCCTGCGCACTTGCCCGTTACCGCCACAAGTGGAACAAGTCTGCGTACTGTTCTTGTCTTTGGCCCCACTGCCGCTGCAGGTGGTGCAAGAAACATATTTTTTTACCTTGATATTCTTTGAAACTCCTTTGGCGATCTCTTCGTAATTCAATTTTAGCTTGATGCGCAGGTTACTGCCGCGTGTGCCACGCCCCCGCTGACGCCCCCCTCCTCGCTGGCCGCCACCAAAGAAACTGCCAAAGAGATCATCACCAAAAATATCGCCGAACTGATTGAAAATATCATCCATGTTCATGCCACCACTACCACCACGGCCACCGGCTCCGCCAACGCCAGCATGTCCAAAGCGGTCGTATTGTGCACGCTTGTCCTGATCGCTCAATATCTCATACGCTTCTGCCGCTTCTTTGAATTTTTCTTCTGCGGCCTTATCACCGGGATTGCGATCGGGGTGATACTGCATGGCTACTTTCCGATATGATTTTTTGATCTCATCGGCCGAGGCGGATTTGCTTACCCCTAGTATTTCGTAGTAGTCTCTCTTGCTCATGATTTATTTTCCGACCACCACTTTGGGGTGACGGATCATTTTATCGTTCAGTGTATATCCCTTTACAATTTCGTCGATCACCTTTCCTTTTAATTCCTCCGTGGGAGATGGTATCTCGGTGATCGCTTCATGAATATCAGCATTAAAATCTTGGTGAAGTGTCTCCATGGCCTTTAGTCCACGAGCCTGTAACGTATGGCGAAGTTTGTTAAAGACCAGCAAAACCCCTTCCATGAGCGGAGCGGCTTCGGGTTTTCCTTCTAAGGTTTTTTGTGCCCGGTCACAGTCATCGAGTACTTCGAGTAATTCTCCGATCACGTCGCGTCCGGCCGTTTGCATTAGCTCGATACGCTCTTTTGCATTGCGACGTTTATAGTTATCGAACTCGGCTACCGTTCTCAGGTACTTATCCTTGTACTCCTCTAACGCAGACTTTGTTTTGTCGAGTTCACTGGTCACGGTCTCCTCCGCAGTGGGAATAGGATTTTCTTTTGTGACTTCTTCTTGGGTCAGGTCTGTTTGGGCTGACTTGTTCTCTTGTTCCGACATGGCTCATCTAAATTGGTTGCAAAGGTAAGGGGGGCAATTTTACGGCCAAGTTCGGATCACTGCCTGATTGCCCATTTTTTAGACAAAATGACTTTGTCTGTCAAGGCTTTCGGTCTTTATGTCTGCCATTAAGGGTTATCTTCGTTCGGTATGGTCAAGGTTATACTCAAACGAAAAATTGCACCCCGGGTACTGCTGGGACACCCCTGGATCTTTGCTAACGAGGTAGACCGGATCGAGGGCACCTTGTCAGGGGGTGATGTGGTGGCGGTCTATACGCACGACCAGAAATTCGTAGGCCAGGGATACGCTAACCCGCGCTCGCAGATATTGGTCCGGTTATTGACACGTGAGGAGCGTGTCGTTATTGACGAACAATATTTTGTGGATAGGATCAAGGCTTGCTGGACATACCGTCAGCAGATAGGGTATACCGAAAATTGTCGGTTGGTCTTTGGAGAAGCTGATGGACTTCCTCAACTGATCATCGATAAGTTCAATGATTACTTTGTCTTGCAAACCCTCGCACTGGGGATCGATCGCTGGAAGCCCGCCCTGGTAAACGCCTTGCAGCAGCTTTTTCAGCCCAAGGGTATCTACGAACGCAACGACGTGCCCGTACGCGAGCTCGAAGGACTAGTTCAACAGAAAGGATTTTTATCGGATCCGTTCGAGACGCGCATCATTATTCAAGAGAATGGATTACGTTTTCATGTAGATCTTGCTCAAGGACAAAAGACCGGTTATTTTTTGGACCAGCAAGATAACAGAAGGGCCATCCGTTCTATTGTAAAGGATGCCGATGTGTTGGGGGCCTTTACCTATACCGGTACTTTTGAAATTCATGCTGCACAGTATGGTGCTCGATCGGTACTCGGTCTCGATATATCGGCGCAGGCCGTTGCCCAGGCCAATGAAAATGCGAGACTGAATAATTTGCAAGACAGATGCCGTTTCGAAGTGGCCAATGCCTTTGATGTGCTCAAGCAATGGACCAAAGAAAAAAAACAATATGACGTGGTGATGCTCGATCCTCCCGCCTTTACCAAGAGTCGCGCTACCTTGCAAAAGGCCATCACCGGATATAAAGAGATCAATTTGCGGGGCATGAAGTTGGTGAGGCCCGGAGGGTTTTTAGTAAGTTCTTCTTGCACTAACCTGGTGGGACCCGATCTGTTTTTGGAGATCATCGGTATGGCGGCCAAAGATGCCCGACGCACAATACGGCAGGTCTGTTTTCAATCACAATCGCCCGATCATCCGATTATTCCTTCTATGGAAAACACGCATTATTTGAAATTCCTGATCGTGCAGGTTCAATAACAGCGTGCAAAAAAAATTACTTAGTGATCAGGAATTTGCCAGCCTCAACGATCTTGCCGGAGGGATCGAGTAGGTAGTAGACATAGGCCCCGCGTGGATAGTCATTTACATTGAGAACATACCGGGCTTGTGTAAGCTGAGTCGAAGAGATCAT
>JBIIHS010000164.1:0-4007 GCA_044235515.1 Chitinophagaceae bacterium
CTGTTCTTGTCCGGGTTGTTTCGGTAACCCAATACTTCCAAAGGCGGATCCTTTGTGTGAGGCAATCTTTTCTAGATCGATTACGAGTTCTCCTGCCTTAGTGAGTGCTTGCAACAATTCTGTTTTTCCGGAGCCGGTGTATCCGCCGATCACTCGCAACGAATGGGGTTTGCTCAACTCGTCTAATACCCAGTTCCGATACCGTTTATAGCCTCCTGCCAATGTATAGATGGTAAATCCATACAGGTCGAGCAACCAGGCAATGGCCGCACTTCGCATGCCGCCACGCCAGCAATGAACGAGTAGTGTTGCATTACGAGGGGTATCACTTTTATAAAAAGAAGCGGCGATCTGCTCGGCGGCGATCACTTTATCTTTCATGGTAGGTCCAAAAAAACTAAGCCCGATCTTAATGGCTGCCTCGCGACTGCTTTGTTTATAGGTGGTACCAACGATCTTCCGTTCCTCATCGGTAAAAAGCGGAAACGAAATGGCACCGGGAATATGGGCGTGCGTGTATTCGCCTGGGCTTCGTACATCCAATACCGGATGAGAAGCGGCTAATGAAAGAAACTGTTCAATATCGATACGCTGAACGGGCATAAAAAAAAGAGGACCGAAGTCCTCTCTGTGATTATCGGTTCATTGAAGCTAAGAATTCTTCGTTGCTCTTGGTGCCCTTCATCCTATTTTGCAGTTCGCGCATCGCCTCTTCGGTATTCATATCGGCCAGGTATACCCGTAATAGGTTCATGCGTTGCAGCGCTGCCGCATCGAGTAGCAGATCGTCACGACGGGTAGAAGAAGAGTTCAAGTCTACGGCTGGATAAATACGTTTGTTAGAGAGCTTGCGGTCGAGTTGCAATTCCATATTACCGGTTCCTTTGAATTCTTCAAAGATCACCTCATCCATTTTACTACCGGTATCGACCAGGGCGGTAGCGATAATGGTAAGAGAGCCACCATTCTCGATCTTACGGGCGGCTCCAAAGAATTGTTTGGGTTTTTGCATGGCATTGGCCTCTACCCCACCGGATAATACTTTACCGGAAGCGGGTGCCACTGTATTGTGGGCTCGTGCCAATCGCGTTATGGAATCAAGCAAGATCACTACATCGTGCCCGCACTCTACGAGTCGCTTGGCTTTATTGAGGGCCATGGTAGAGACCTTCACGTGTTTTTCGGCAGGTTCATCGAAAGTAGAAGCGATCACTTCGGCCTTTACGCTTCTTTCCATATCGGTAACTTCTTCGGGTCTTTCATCGACCAGCACGATCATCAGATAGCATTCGGGATGATTGGCAGCAATGGCATTGGCCACGGCCTTTAACAACATGGTCTTACCTGTCTTGGGTTGCGCTACGATCAATCCCCGCTGTCCTTTTCCAATGGGTGTAAACAGGTCCATGATCCGTGTAGAATATTCCGAAGGGGTGGTAAACAGATTTAATTTCTCGAAGGGAAATAACGGAGTCAGGTAATCGAAGGGAACGCGGTCGCGTACTTCGTCGGGACTTTTTCCGTTGAGCAAATCGACTTTTAGGAGTGCAAAATATTTTTCTCCTTCTTTGGGAGGGCGAACAGCACCACAAACCGTATCACCGCTTTTAAGGCCGAATAATTTTATTTGGGAGGGTGATACATATACGTCGTCGGGCGAAGACAAGTAGTTGTAATCAGAAGAGCGCAAGAAGCCGTATCCGTCGGGCATCATTTCTAATACGCCTTCGGCGGGGATCATACCATCGAACTCAACAGTAAAGACGGGCTCTTTCTTTTGAGGTACAAAACGAGCGGGTCCTCCTTGGGACTCGGGCATAGCGCCTGGCTCCGGGGTATTTTGCAGGATGGTCTGCGCCAATAAGTCGGTTTTGCTAGGGGCAGACGGCGTTTCTTCAACGGCTTTTTGTTTTACCGGACCCACTTCGGGTTTTTCTTCTTTTTTAGGTCTTCCTCTTTTCTTGGGTTTGTTGTCTTCGTTTTTGGCAGTCATGGATAGTTGTTTGGGATGAGGGGGTCGTGTATCGCCACTTTCTACAATGGCTTCTTCGCTGGCAATGCCGGTACTAGTTTTTACAATGCGTTTATGTGTATGATTAGGCTCGGTTCCTTTTGCTTGCTTGGCGTCTGCAATAGCCTGGCTGTCAAGGATCTTATAAATAAGATCTTGTTTACTAAGCCTTTTGGCCTGTGGGATCTTGAGCCGCTCTGCAATATCGAGCAACTCGGGAACGAGCATGTCGTTCAGTTGTAATATATCGTACATGAATGAAAATTGATCAGGTCCTCAGCAACACCAACCCGTCTTGTCAATTGAAATTTGAATGTTAAGCAGATAAAAGAGGCGGCAAACGAAAGAAAGTTGAGAAGAAACCGGCCCGAATGAGCCTCTTTCAATTGCAATACTACTATAAAAGCCCGAATTCCGAAAATTTTTTCAATTGTCTGTTGTCAGCTCCACGGGGCCCAGGGCTTACCTTTGCCATCCTAAGCACCTGTTCATGTTCAACAATAGAATCAAGATTAAGGAGTTGCTGCTCCAGGAACCCGCCGGCCAAGAGGTGACGGTAATGGGCTGGGTGCGCACGTTTCGCAACAATCAGTTCGTTGCATTAAATGATGGTAGCACGAATGCGCATCTACAAGTTGTGTTAGCCCTAGGTCAGTTTCCGGATAATTTATTATCACGCATTACTACATCGGCCTCCATAAAGGTGACCGGAAAAGTAGTGCCTTCGTTGGGTAAAGGACAAAAAATAGATTTACAAGCTAGTTCGGTGGAGATTTTAGGTGATTCTGATGCCGAAAAATATCCATTGCAACCGAAAAAACACAGTCTTGAATTTCTGCGCGAAAAAGCACACTTGCGGTTTCGCACCAACACCTTTGCGGCCGTTTTTAGAGTCCGTCATGCCCTATCGTTCGCAGTGCATCAGTTCTTTAACCAAAAAGGATTTTTATATCTCCATACACCTATTATTACCGCCAGCGATGCGGAAGGGGCAGGTGAAATGTTTCGTGTTACCTCATTACCTCTCGATGGATCGGCCCCGCGTACCGAAGACGGGCAGATCAATTTTAAAGAAGATTTTTTTGGCCGCTCCACCCACTTGACGGTAAGTGGTCAACTCGAAGGAGAACTGGGCGCCACCGCCTTTGGCGAGATCTATACATTTGGCCCCACCTTTCGTGCCGAGAATAGCAATACCACGCGTCACCTGGCCGAGTTTTGGATGATAGAACCCGAGATGGCGTTCTATGATCTGGAAGATAACATGAATCTAGCCGAGGAATTTATCGGTTATATCATTCGCTATGCCATGGAGCATTGTGCCGATGATCTGCAGTTTTTGGACCAGCGTCTGGCCGAAGAAGAAAAGCAATTGCCACAAGATAAGCGCAGCGAGATGGGCTTACTCGAAAAGCTTCGTTTCGTAACCGAAAATAAATTTGAACGCTTAACGTATACCGAGGCTATTGACATATTGCGCGAAAGCAACTACAACAAGAAAAAGAAGTTCCAGTACGAGATCACCGGATGGGGCATGGACCTGCAAAGTGAGCATGAACGTTATCTGGTTGAAAAGCATTTTAAGAAACCTGTTATTCTTTATAATTATCCTGCTGGTATCAAGGCTTTTTACATGCGTCAAAATGATGATGGTAAAACTGTTGCCGCTATGGATATACTGGCCCCGGGTATTGGAGAAATTGTGGGAGGTTCGCAGCGCGAAGAGCGGTTGGAAAACCTGCAACAAAAGATGGCAGCCATGGGCATTGGCGAAGAAGAGCTCTGGTGGTATCTCGATACTCGCCGCTTTGGAACTGTCCCTCATGCCGGATTCGGGCTGGGTTTTGAACGCATGGTTCAGTTTGTGACCGGAATGAACAATATCCGCGATGTGATCGCCTTTCCGCGTACACCGGGCTCTGCCGAATTTTAACGAGTATCCGTTCGACACCTTTTCTCCTAGCTATTATTCATGATCACCGAGCGAAGAGAAACG
>JBIIHS010000165.1:0-3985 GCA_044235515.1 Chitinophagaceae bacterium
AAAATGTAGGTGTCAAGAATGAGGCCGGCACCTTGATCTCCGACAAATGGTTGCCCCTATCCGGGGCAGCGCTCATGGGCGCTATAGCTGCCTCGATGGTGGGCTCTATCTTTAGCTCCGATGCCTGGAACAATGTAACCTTTATTGCCGGTGAAATGAAAAATCCGCAGCGCAATATCGGGCTAAGTCTTTTTTTTGGTACTCTCATTGTCACCATCATCTATGTCTCTGCCAATTTGATGTACTTGAACGTGCTACCCCTCGATCAATTGGCTTTTCCTACCGATGACCGGGTTGCGGTGGCAGCCGCCAATGTGATCTTTCCCTCCTTCGGCACTACACTGATCGCCTTGTTAATAATGGTATCGACCTTTGGTTGCAACAATGGACTTATTATGGCAGGGGCCCGCGTCTATCATACTATGGCCAAAGACGGACTCTTCTTTAAAAAAGCAGGGGAATTGAACCGGCAATCAGTACCGCAATTCGCCTTGTGGATTCAGTGCGGGGTGGCCGCTATTTGGAGTTTGAGCGGGAAATACGGACAATTGCTGGAAATGATCTCCTTTGTCGTGGTATTATTTTATATGCTGACGATTGCGGGTATTTTTATTTTACGATACAAAAGACCAGATTTGCCCAGGCCCTATAAAGCCTTCGGATATCCCTTTTTACCGGCTCTTTACATTTTGATGGGGGCTGCTTTTTGCGTCCTGCTGATCGTGTATAAACCAGAATTTACCTGGCCGGGCTTTATTATCGTACTCCTGGGCATTCCGCTCTATTATCTGGCCTTGGGCCGGGGAACTCCCGGCACAAAAAACTAAGGAGTTTTATTATCAATCAGTATCTTAGACATTCCTAAAAACCAACGCATGAGCTTATTTGTAAAAAAGCCCCTGGACCAAATCATGGCACAGGCGGCTGACAGTGAAAAAGGACTTAAGAGAACGCTGGGTGCCGGCAATCTAGTGGCCCTGGGCATCGGAGCCATTATTGGTGCCGGGCTGTTTGTTCGTACAGCCGCTGCCGCGGGTCAAGCCGCTGGACCTGCTGTGACAATCTCGTTTATCGTGGCTGCCATTGGCTGTGCATTTGCCGGATTGTGCTACGCGGAATTTGCCTCAATGATCCCCATTGCCGGTAGTGCCTACGCCTACTCCTATGTGACCATGGGAGAGCTGATCGCTTGGATCATCGGTTGGGCCTTGATCATGGAGTATGCGTTGGGTGCGGCCACCGTTGCCATTGCGTGGAGCGACTACCTGAATAACCTGCTTGGGGGTGGGATACCCTATGAATGGTGCCATTCACCCTTCGAAATTTCCCAAGACGGCGTACGAGGTATCATGAATGTCCCTGCCATTGTCATTCTATTGTTGTTGACCTTATTACTCATTAAAGGCACGCAAGAGTCGGCCTTTATCAATGCCATCATCGTCTTTGTAAAAGTTGCCATTGTATTACTATTTATTTTTATTGGATGGCAGTTTATCAAACCGGAGAACTACAGCCCCTACCTGATCCCGGCCGATGCGGCTCCGGTGCTGAATACGGATGGAACGGTCAAGAATTCATACGATAGCCTGTTTCGACATGGATGGGGAGGAATTTTAGGAGGTGCCGGTATCGTATTTTTCGCATTTATCGGATTTGATGCCGTTTCCACAGCGGCGCAAGAAGCCAAGAATCCAAAGCGTGATATGCCCATTGGAATTTTGGGTTCATTAGCCGTCTGCACTATCCTGTATATCCTCTTTGGCCACGTCCTGACCGGTGTTGCCAACTGGAGAGACTTTGCCGATCCGGCCAAAGGAGGCGAAGCCTCAGTGGTCTATGCCATTTCGGAATTTATGCCCGGTTATGGTTGGCTCGCAACAGCGGTTACCATCGCCATTTTAGCAGGATTCTCGTCCGTAATCTTGGTTATGCTGATGGGACAAAGTCGCGTATTCTATACAATGAGCTCTGATGGACTTATCCCTAAAGTATTCTCCGATCTACATCCAAGATTCAAAACTCCCTACAAGGCTAACATGATACTTCTTGTATTCGTTGGGCTTTTTGCAGCTTTTGTACCGATCCACGTTGCAGGAGATCTCACCAGCTTTGGCACTTTGTTCGCCTTTGTATTGGTGAGTCTGGGCGTTTGGTTGCTCCGAAAAAAAGATCCAGGATTGAACAGACCATTCAAGACCCCGCTGGTTCCTGTAGTTCCCATTTTGGGAGCCTTGATCTGTTTAGCCATGATCATCAGTCTCGATGCACAAACATTGAAAGCCGCCCTGCTCTGGATGGTCATTGGTCTAGATATCTACTACTTGTATAGCCAAACCAGAAGTAAGCTATTCAATAGAGACAGCCTACGTAGTACATCCTTTGCGACACAAACCTTCCCGATCATCGCCATCACGATCGTTATGATCGGCGTAGCGGTATTTTCTGGCGATAAGCTTAGCATCTTTATCGCTGCATCACAGTTTTTGTTCTCCATTTTTATTCTTTTTAATCAGCAAAGCATTACACAGCAAAATACGAGCAAGTAAGCCCCTTATTTGCAGCAACGTCCCGGCCAAAACCGGGACGTTTTCATTTTTAGGTTTGCCGTATTTTTGCAACCCTTAACCCCGAAACTATGGGCCGCATATTTGAAGTTAGAAAATCGACCATGTTTGCCCGCTGGGACCGCATGGCCAAGCAGTTTACCCGCATTGGAAAAGAGATCGTCATTGCCGTAAAAGCGGGTGGTACCGACCCTACGACCAATCCCGCCCTGCGGAGATGTATTCAAAATGCGAAGTCCGTCAACATGCCCAAGGACCGGGTAGAGGCGGCCATCAAAAGAGCGCTGGGTAAAGAGATGGCCAACTATGACGAGATCTTGTACGAAGGATACGGACCGCATGGCGTAGCGATCTTAGTAGAAACCGCCACCGACAATCATGTACGTACCGTAGCCAATGTAAAATCGCATTTTAATAAAGGGGGCGGAGCATTGGGAAATAGCGGCAGCGTTTCTTTTCAATTCAAAAAAATGGGAGTATTCAAATTGAAGCCTGAAGGGATCGATGCCGAGTCTCTAGAATTAGAGCTTATCGATGCGGGACTCGAAGAATTGGGAGAAAGCACTACGGATAGCGGAGAGGAGGTCTTGGTGGCTCGCTGTGGATTTACCGATTTTGGCAATATGCAAAAAGCCTTTGAAGACCGATCCATCACTCCTTTAAGTGCCGAGGTAGAATGGATACCGACCACTACGGTACCGGTCAGTGATGAACAAGCCGAGGAGATCAGTAAGCTGATTGAAAAATTAGAACAAGACGAAGACGTGCAGAAAGTATTTCACAATATGGGATAATCCCTTTGATGGTCTTATTATTCGGCCATCATCTCTTTGATCGTTTTTTCTATTTCTTCCGCATTGGGTTTACTAAAATAATCCCCGTCGCTGCCATAGGCCGGACGATGGGCTTTTGCAGTGAGGGTACGAGGTGCCACATCGAGATAACGATACCCGCCTTGCTCCTCTATGACCTTGTTGTACATATAGGCAGCAGCTCCTCCTGGTACATCCTCATCGATAAAAATAATGCGGTTTGTTTTTTTCAGCGAGTCCAAGATCGCAAAATGAAGGTCGAAAGGAAGCAAGGTCTGCACATCTACCAGCTCACAGCTTATGCCTGCTAGTTCGAGGCGCTGCACGGCCTCGGCAATGACACGTAATGTGGACCCATAAGAAACGATAGTAATATCAGAGCCCGAATGAATCACTTCGGGTACCCCAAGTGCAACGGTGAGGGAGTCGAGGTTGTCAGGAAGTTTCTCTTTTAATCGGTATCCATTGAGACATTCAATGACTAGGGCGGGATCGTTGCTGCGTAACAAGGTATTGTACATGCCGGCCGCTTGGGTCATGTTGCGCGGTACACAAACATGCATTCCTCTTAATGAATGAATGATCATGCCCATTGGGGAACCACTGTGC
>JBIIHS010000166.1:0-3984 GCA_044235515.1 Chitinophagaceae bacterium
TAGAGTGCATAAAGCGGTGATAACTTTGCAGCGCTTGAGGCTCGATGGGGTAGTACTCATCGAGATTAAAGCTGATCACATTTTTAAAACTGAGTCCTTCTTCGCGGTGTAGACGCACCAGTTCAGTGTAGAGTGATCTGGGCGTTGAGCCGGTGGCAAGCCCTAGCACACATTTCTCCTTTTTTTTCTGCTTCTCCCTGATCAGCGAGGCTATTTGCTGCGCCACCCAACGAGAGCCTTCCTTAGAGTCCTGAACGATCTTTACAGGTATTTTCTCAAAACTATCGGCCAGGTTGGTGATGAGTTTTCTTTTGGGCATGCAAAATCTTTACTTACGAAAATAATTTATTAAGTTCAAGGTAACTGCGGGTATTTGCGGGATTTTGCGTAATTATTAAAAAATTAATAAACAGCGATCTCGTCCAAAAAGAGCCAGGCTCCTTTGCCTTCACCGGGTTGGCCTGTTGGGATTAAACCAAAGTTCTTAACTAAAACTTTAAGAAATCTATATTTACCATTTAATATCAATGCCTTAGAATTCATTTCATTCTTTGATAAGTCGCCTTTCTCCAGTTCAGCGGCTGATAATCTTGTAAACTGCTTTCCGTCAATTGAACCCAAAATCTCAATGGAGGCGGGAGGGTAGATCCAGCTGCTTGTCTGCTGTAAGTAAGAAACTTCTAGCTTGCTTAACTCCGTTCGTATCCCCAGGTCGATCAGCGCCTCTGCTGAAGTGCCGCTAAAACCAAGATAATCGCGTGTCTTGCTATATCCTTTGTTTTGGGCAATGCCATTGACAAGGGTAAAGGCCCCATCTCCCGGATAACTCTTGGAGGCAGCGGTGGTGAGGGTAATTTGCTTACCGACCGCTTTATGCAGCTGAAATTTTTGCTGATAGCGACTTTTTATAGACCCGTTTTCTGCATCTACGGTTTGTGCTTTGATCAGTCCGCTCTTTGTAATTGAAATCGGCTGTGTGTAAGGGATCATTGTATTATTGGATTCCCATTGCAACATGGTTCCCGGAGCCTTGTTTTGTAAAGAAAGTTCAATGCCGCTATGATCGGATCTTGGCTGCACGGTGGCACTAATGTCATAATAGGCCGGACTAACCTGGACCCTCCATTGCCGATAGCGATCGAAAAGGGTTGGCAGTCTTTTTTCAAAGGCCGTCCAATCTTTTTGCGCAGGATGGGTCCAACATACTTCACTAAGCGCGGCCATACGCGGAAAGACCATATACTGAATTTTTGAGGGATTGTCCATGTACTCAGTCCAGACATTGGCTTGTGTACCCAGTACAAATCTTTCGAATTGTCCTACTAATGCTTGAGGAACCGGATCGTAGCGATATACCTTTTCAAGCGAATTGTATCCTCCAATAGTTACAGAGTCTTCATTTTCGCTTTGCGAATGATCGAAGTATACCGGATTGCCCGGTGTCATGATCACTTCGTGACCTTGCTTGGCCGCCTCAATGCCACCGCTCTCCCCACGCCAACTCATTACGATGGCCTTGGGTGCCAGCCCTCCCTCTAAGATTTCGTCCCAGCCGATCAATATTTTTCCCTTTTTTGCCAGGTAGTTCTCGATCCTCTTTATGAAATAACTCTGCAATTCATGCTCATCCTTTAGCTGTAATGTTTGCATGCGTTGCTGACAGCGAGCACATTTTTTCCAATGCGTCTTAGGACATTCATCTCCCCCAATATGAAAATACTTGGAGGGAAATAGGGCGCTCACCTCATCGATCACCTTTTCTAAAAAAAGAAATGTAGAGTCATTTCCGGCGCAAAAGACATCGTCAAAAACGCCCCATGTCTCTTGTACCAGTTTTATACCTCCTTGCTTTTGTTGGTCAATAGAGCGTTGCGAGATCATGTTGGCCGGTATCGCAGTGGGCTTCTCGGGAAAACAACTTAGCCAGGGGTACGCTGCAATGGCGGCACTACTATGACCGGGCATCTCGATCTCGGGGATGACGTCGATATATCGCTGTTGGGCATAGGCTACTACCTCGCTGATCTCTTCTTGCGTATAGTATCCACCATGTCTTGTATTGTCGTTCCCTTTTCCGGGATAACGTCCTATCAGAGTGCCGTTGCGCCATCCTCCCACGCTAGTAAGAAGCGGAAATTGTTTGATCTCTATTCGCCAGCCCTGGTCTTCAGTCAGGTGCCAGTGAAATTTATTGAGTTTATGATAGGCCAGCCAGTCGATATACTGCTTGATGACCGAAACGGGAAAAAAATGACGACCCACATCGAGGTGCATACCTCGATACGAAAAGCGAGGATAATCCTCTATGAAAACAGTGGGGCATTCCCACTGTCCATTTTTTTTCTGCTGCAACAATTGTAGTAGTGTACGCGAGGCATAAAATACACCCTCGAGGTTGCTGGCCTTTATTGAAATAGTATTGCGGTCAATACGCAATTCATACGCGGGCTTATCGGTTTGTATGTTTCCCTTCAGGGTAATATGGAGTAGAGCCTCTGTGGAACGGCTCGTGGATTTTACGTCGATATTCCAGGCCTGCTTGAAATCCTGTTGCAGGAGTTGGCTAAGCGATAGACTCTCCTTGGCTTCACCCTCTATAAAAAAGGACAGTGTGCTGGGTAGGGTAAATTTATCGTTACCGATCTGTACCCGATTCGGGTAGGGGGTCAAGGGTAAGACATCTTGAGCCAGCAGTAGGTTGGTCATTAAAAAAAATAAGGAACAAAATCCGGCTAGTACGAGTGAAAAACGAAATCGTTTTTGCATAGTATATTTTTTAATTGGATCAATTATCGGATAATACACCAAATTTTCCCTCGTTAAAATCGATCACCGCCTGCTCGATCTCTTTCCAGCTGTTCATTACAAAGGGACCATAGGCAGAGATGGGCTCACCGAGTGGTTCACCCGACAATACTAGGACTATACTCTGCTCAAGGGCATGCACTTCTATTTCCTCTCCATCATTTTTTAATAAGATAAACTGGTTGGCAGCTGCGGCTTGCTCATTTACCAGCAGCGATCCCTTGATCACCAGCAACGCTGTATTAAAATGGGCGGGAAAATGGAGTATACAGCGACCTTTTTCCTGAAGATGCAGATTGAACACGTTGAGCGGGCTAAATGTATGGGCGGGCCCTTTTTCTCCTTGGTATTCGCCCGCGATAATTTCTACCTCACCATGTTCGATCGGCACCCTGGTCATGGAAGCGGCCGTTAGCTCTTGATAGCGGGGGGCTGTCATTTTATGCGCCATTGGCAAGTTGACCCAAAGTTGGACCATCTGAAATAGTCCTCCTTTTTCAGCGAATTCTTTGTCATGATATTCTTTGTGCAAAACACCAGCGCCCGCCGTCATCCATTGCACGTCTCCTGCCTGGATTATGCCATGATGGCCGGCACTGTCGTGATGGGCAATCTTTCCCTGGTAGGCGATCGTTACTGTCTCAAAACCCCGATGGGGATGTACGCCCACGCCTCGTGGCGTTTGGGTAGGCGTAAAATGAAATGGCGAGGCATAGTCCAGCATAAAAAAAGGACTCATTCGTTGCTTATCAGCAATAACGCCGTCGGGGAAAAAATGATGGACTCTAAATCCGTCTCCCACCATGTGGGGAGCAGGAGGGGTAAAAATAGCTTCTATGGTTCTTTTTGACATACCGTAAAGTTATCGATAGTTTTTTTTCGGACTTCTTGCTTTGTGTTTTTGTTGGTAAGTCTATCGTGCTATCTTTAAATAATGTATAATCGAAGAAAGTTTATTCAGACCTCGACCCTTGGTATTTCAGCGGCGCTGGTGGCCGCAAACAAAGCCAGGGCGCAAGAAAAGCGAGTGAAAAGTCCTGTGGTAATCTCAACTTGGGATGCCGGTTTGGAAGCGAATAAGGCTGCCTGGGCAGTTTTATCTGCTAACGGGCGAGCACTCGATGCGGTTGAAAGAGGGGTGATGGTAACGGAGGATTCTCTCAATTGCTGTGTTGGCTT
>JBIIHS010000167.1:0-3975 GCA_044235515.1 Chitinophagaceae bacterium
CTTCAAGCTAATCGGTTAATGCGTATATCACCAACGCAATAAGGCGCTGGCCCAGGTAAAACCACTGCCAAAAGCTGCGAGACATACGAGTTGATGTTCTTTGATCAGCCCTTTCTCCCAGGCTTCACAAAGAGCAATGGGCACAGAAGCGGCGGTAGTGTTTCCGTAGTGTTGAATATTATTATAGACCTGGTCATCGCGCAATCCTAATTTTTGTTGCACGAATTGAGCAATGCGAAGATTGGCCTGATGGGGTATCAGCAGATCCAGATCTGCCGGGGATAGTCCATTATTTGAGAGCGCCTCCATGATCACCTCTGGAAATTTAACAACGGCCTTCTTAAATACGGCCGGACCATCCATATAGGGGAATAGTTGTGCCTTATCGATCATCTCGTGGCTCATGAACATTTGGCCAATAGGGGCTTCGTCAAAATCGGCATAGCGTTCTTCTTTCCAGTGATTCGCATGGGTGCCTGGATTGTACATGGCAAGGATCTCGGCACTTTCCCCATCGCTGTGTAAGTGAGTAGAAAGAATACCCGCACCCTCATTGGTGGTTGGCTGCAATACGACAGCACCGGCCCCATCACCGAAAATAACGGAGACATTGCGACCGCGGGTACTGAAATCTAATCCGAAAGAATGTTTCTCGGAGCCTACCACTAAAATATTTTTATAAGTGCCTGTCCGAATAAATTGGTCCGCTACGCTGAGCGCATAGACAAAGCCGCTGCATTGATTGCGTACATCGAGTGCTCCGATCTCTTTCATCTTCATGGCTCGTTGCAGCAGTACCCCGCAACCTGGAAAGTAATAATCGGGCGAAAGCGTCGCAAAAATGATAAAGTCAATGTCCTGTGCCGTAATGCCTGCCCGCTCAATAGCAATGCGAGCGGCCTCTACTCCCATGGTAGTGGTGGTTTCTTTTGTTCGGTGTGCGAATCGACGCTCCTTGATGCCGGTCCTTTCTTGGATCCATTCATCGCTGGTGTCCATGTATTGTAACAGATCATTGTTAGTAACTACCTGCTCAGGCAGGTATTTGCCGATACCGGCAATGCGGGAGCGGATCATAATAGCAAGGTTGAGGCCACAAAGTAAAGTAAACCTGTCAATACTTCATTTGACCTTTTACAGTAAAAAGAATAGTCGACTGGATACCTTTCACCCTATTGGGTAAAGGGAGGAAGGTGTAGTATCTGTTCTATAAAATCAATACAAGCTTTTTCTACGCTGGCTACATCTTTGGATTTGATCGGAGAGGCCAGTACATGGTTGGCTGTATTGGGTAAGGGGATCCCTCTTTTTAGTGAGTCGGGTGTACCGACTGCACCATACATTTTTTTCATGGCGGATACTTTTACGACCGGATCTTGCTCTTGCTCGTTCTTATAATAATACAGCATCAATAAGGGCTGCTTTACTCTTTCAAAGACCGAGTTGGTCATGGTCGTCTCCAGCAGTTGCTGTAATTCCACGGGTGCTGTCATCAAGTATCGATTATTCCAGTAACGGGCGTATAGGGCCGAAGTATCGCCCACCACTCTGTAGGTTCCCGCAATAGCCTGTGCTATTTGTAGTCCCCAGGGATTATTGAGCAGCCAGGCTTTGTTATCGTTGATCTCGATATTAGGCGACAACAAGATTTGGCCTGCTATTTCTGGAAACTCAGCAGCTAATTTTATTGAAAGGGTCCCTCCGGTAGAGGTCGACATCAATATCACTTTCTTTCCTAGTTTTTTTCCAATGGCCAATGCCTCCAACGAAGATTCCCACAACCCCTGCGCCGTCATGCCACCTAGTGGTACCGTAGTGTCAATGCCATGATCTTGGAGTCGACTCAGGTAAAGATTCATACCAAAATGAGCGGCCAGGTTTCGGTGAACGGGATCGCCTTCCATTTGCGAGGCAGAAAAACCATGCAGATAGACTAGTGCATATTCGGTGGGGGTACGCAAACTATCGTTGGCCCATACAATGCGGGCCTCGTTATTGGGTTTGATCTTATGCTGCGCCTCTTGGTCGCGGATATATTGTTCCAGCGCTCCCGCCTCAGCAGGGACTTCGGGTAGTGTTGTCTTATACACTGGATCGGCGGGTCGCGGACCGGCCAGATAAAGCATAGTTAGGGCTAACACAATGATGGCCAGGCCTTTTAGGAATTTCATATCCTTTAATTTCTTCTAAATTAACCCATTATTGGCAAGAATTGAACTACCTTTGCGCGTCTTTGAAAACACCCTTCATGCAAATACGTAACATTGCCATTATCGCCCACGTAGACCACGGAAAGACTACCCTGGTAGACAAGATCCTTCATGCCACCAAGGTATTCCGTGAAAACCAGGAGACTGGAGAGCTGATCATGGATAGTAACGACCTGGAAAGAGAGCGCGGTATCACCATATTCAGTAAGAATGCGGCTGTTACGTATAAAGATGTCAAGATCAACGTAATTGATACGCCCGGACACGCCGATTTTGGTGGTGAAGTAGAGCGCGTACTCAAAATGGCAGACGGTGTTATTTTACTGGTAGATGCCTTTGAAGGACCCATGCCCCAAACGCGTTTTGTATTGCAAAAGGCCCTGCAATTGAATTTGCATCCTATTGTGGTGATCAATAAAGTAGATAAGCCCAATTGCCGCCCCGATGAAGTGCACGATGCGGTCTTCGAATTATTCTTTAATCTGGATGCGACCGAAGAGCAATTACATTTTCCTACCTATTATGGTAGCGGTAAAAATGGTTGGTTCAACGATTCGCTCCAACAGATCGATAATATCAACCCGTTGTTGGATGGTATTTTGCAATATGTGCCTGCTCCAAAAGTAAACGAGGGTCCCTTGCAAATGCAGATCACATCGCTCGATTATTCATCTTTCTTGGGTCGTATTGCCGTAGGAAAAGTGGCGCGTGGTTCAATCAAAGAAAACCAGCCAATTGCATTGATGCAAGCAGACGGATCCATCAAAAAGTCAAGAGTAAAAGAGCTTTATGTTTTTGAAGGCATGGGTAAAAAGAAAGTCACCGAGGTGATCGCTGGCGATCTTTGTGCGGTGGTGGGGATAGAAGATTTTAATATTGGTGATACCATCGCCGATGCGGAAAATCCTGAAGCGCTGCCAGTGATCAGTGTGGATGAACCCACCATGAACATGTTATTCTCTATCAACAATTCGCCTTTTTTTGGAAAGGATGGAAAGTTCGTGACCTCTCGTCATTTGCGCGATCGCTTACTGAAAGAGACCGAGAAGAATCTGGCACTTCGTGTAGTGGATACCGAAGAGGGCGATAGTTTCTTGGTGTATGGAAGGGGGATTCTGCATTTAGGAATTTTGATCGAGACCATGCGTCGCGAAGGATATGAACTTACGGTAGGTCAACCCCAGGTGATCGTCAAAGAGATCGATGGCAAAAAATCGGAGCCCTATGAAAACCTGGTGGTGGATGTGCCACAGGAGTTCGCCTCTAAAGTAATTGACCTGGTGAGTCGTCGTAAAGGAGAGATGCTGGTAATGGAGACAAAGGGCGAAATGCAACATCTGGAATTTGATATTCCTTCGCGTGGATTGATCGGACTTCGTACCCAAATGCTTACCGCGACCACAGGTGAGGCGGTAATGGCACATCGATTCAGTGAGTATAAGCCCTGGAAGGGGCCTATCCCCGGTCGTAATAACGGGGTATTGGTATCAAAATTTCAAGAACGCTCCACGGGCTATTCCATTGATAAACTACAAGACCGTGGTACCTTTTTTATAGAACCGGGCGAAGAGGTCTATGCCGGGCAGATCGTAGCGGAAAATATTAAGCCAGGCGACCTGGTCGTGAATGTTACCGAAGCGAAAAAGCTGACCAACCACCGGGCCAGTGGCAGTGATGATGCTACCCGTATTGCCCCCCGCACCTTGATGACGCTGGAGGAATGCATGGAATACATTCAACAAGATGAGTGTATAGAAGTAACACC
>JBIIHS010000168.1:0-3931 GCA_044235515.1 Chitinophagaceae bacterium
AAAACTGCTACCTTTGCAAAAATTTTTACAATGAAAGTAACGGTTGTAGGTGCAGGGGCGGTGGGAGCCACTTGTGCCGATAATATTGCCAGAAAAGAACTATGCACCGAGTTAGTCTTACTCGACATCAAAGAAGGGGTTGCCGAAGGAAAGGCGCAGGATATGATGCAGACCGCCACCCTACTGGGGTTTGATACCCGTATTACCGGCAGCACTAACGATTACACTAAAACAGCCAATAGTGATGTAGTGGTGATCACATCGGGGCTTCCGCGCAAACCCGGTATGACACGCGAAGAATTGATCGGTGTAAATGCCGGCATTGTAAAAGGCGTTTGTGAGAACGTTCTGAAATTCTCCCCCAATGCCATTATTATTATCGTAAGTAACCCGATGGATACGATGACCTATCTCGCCTTACAACAAACAGGTCTTCCCAAGCAGCGTATTATCGGAATGGGCGGCACCCTCGATAGTAGTCGCTTTAAATATCAGCTTTCTCTTCATTTGGGCTGCAGTCCGGCCGATCTGAATGCCGTAGTCGTTGGCGGGCATGGAGACACCACTATGATCCCCCTGATCCGACTGGCTACTTGGAATAGCGTACCGGTTACGCAGTTCCTAAGTCAAGAGCAACAAGATAAAATCGTAAAAGACACGATGGTAGGAGGAGCTACCCTCACAGCGCTGATCGGAACTTCTGCCTGGTATGCTCCGGGTGCGGCGGCGGCGGCACTGGTAGAATCGATCGTACGCGATGAGAAAAAGCTTTTTACTTGTTGCGTCTCACTGAATGGCGAATACAAGCAACAAGACATTTGTCTGGGAGTACCGGTAACCATTGGAAGAAATGGCTGGGAAAAGATCATCGATTTCAAATTGAATGCCGCCGAGCAAGAAGCCTTCGATAAAAGCGCTGCTGCCGTACGCAGTATGAATGATGTACTCAAGACCCTTTGATTGCAGTGATCAATCATTCTTTACAAAAGAGCTCCTAACGGGGCTCTTTTTTTTGGATCCGATAACAAAACCGAGTGGCACGGCCGGCAAAATCAAATGAAGTGGTCGCCTTGGTCATATCGCTGATCAGTGCCACCTCGCTTAAAGAAGCCTCCATGTTAAACTTGGTAAAATTGGTACTAAAGTAGAGTATGCCATCGGCAGAGAGGATGCGAAGTGCCTCCCGGATCAATAAAGGATGATCGCGCTGAATATCCAAGATGTCATCCATGCGCTTACTATTACTAAAGGTCGGCGGATCCATTACGATCAGGTCGAAACGCTCGGCAGGAAGGGTTCGCAGGTACTGTGTAATATCGGCCTGTACAAATTGATAAGCCCCCGACTGTGCCGAATTACCGAGAGCAGTATCCGAAAGAGAAGTGAATCCATTTAATTCCATATTCCGACGGGCCCATTCCAAATAGGTATTAGAAAGATCTACCGTGGTTACTTCGGAGGCCCCGCCAGCGGCGGCATATACCGAAAAAGATCCTGTGTATGCAAAAAGGTTGAGTACGCGCTTTCCTTTTGCCTGCTGCCGGACCAGGCAACGGGTATCACGATGATCCAAGAACAATCCGGTATCCAGATAGTCGGTAAGATTGATCAAAAAAGAGAGTCCGTTTTCTTGTATAACAAAAAAATCACCCGCGCCTTCTGCGGTTTTTTGATACTGCCCTCCTCGACCGGGCTTGCGCTGACGAAGTTTCAAAAAGATCTGTTCGCGAGGTACCGCTAATGAAAAAGCCATTTGCTGTAGACATGACGCTAGCCAGATCGCATGGGCCTCTTCGTCCATCCCATGTCTTCTTTTGTACTCGGCCACATAGAGCTTTTCGGCATACCGATCGATACAAAATGGGAACTCAGGCAGATCGTGATCATAGAGCCTGTAACAGCTGATACCTCGCTTGCGAGCCTGCTTATCTATATGTCGCGAAAGCTTTTGCAAACGATTATGGAACATCTCTATACGTTGATCGGTCACGCTGCTGATTTTTAACGAAATTAGCTCTTTGAATGTATGCAATCGTAGACATAGAGACAACAGGCTCTTTTGCCTCAGCCAACGGCATTACCGAGATCGCCATTCACCTATTTGACGGCGTCTCCGTGACCGAGACGTATGAAACCTTAGTCAATCCCGGCCAACCCATTCCGCCTTTTATTCAAAGAATGACAGGCATCACTGACCAAATGGTGGCAACTGCACCTCCCTTTAGCGAGATAGCAGAAAAAGTCTATTCACTACTGCAGGGACAGATCTTTGTGGCCCATAACGTTCAGTTCGACTATTCCTTTGTAAAGGCGCATTTGAAACAAGAGGGATATCAATTGTACTGCAGTAAACTTTGTACCGTGCGACTGAGCCGACAGATCTTACCCGGCCTTCCTTCGTACAGTTTAGGTAAGCTCTGTCGATCCATTGGAATTCCTCTCGAAAATCGCCACCGCGCTGGTGGCGACAGTGCGGCCACCGCCCTTTTGTTCAAACGTCTGATGGATGCGGATCAGTACCACCATATTGCCAAAAGTTTAAAGCGAAATTCAAAAGAGGCCATCTTACCGCCCCATCTCCCCAAAGAACATTGGGAAAAATTACCTCCCCGACCCGGGGTCTACTATTTTCATGACGCAAAGGGAAAAGTGATATATGTAGGAAAGGCTATCAATATCCGCTACCGTGTCAATAGCCATTTTAGCAATGATGATACCGGGTGGCAAAAACAACGATGGGTCAAGCATATACATGCCATTTCACATACTGAATGTGCCACCCCATTGATGGCTACGATCTTGGAATCCGCCGAGATCAAACACCGTTGGCCTCGATTCAATGCCGCACAAAAAAGCCGAGAAGATCATTATGGGATCCATGTTTACGAGGACCAGCGAGGATATCTGCGGTTGATCATTGATAAGAACCGAAACAACGTGCCCACCTTGCAACGATTTTATCTACTGGTTGAAGGTCATGCCCGTCTTCGAAAATTGATACGTGAACACAATCTCTGCCCCATCCTTTGCTTTTTTCAAGACCCCGATACCCCCTGTGAAGGCGCTAAAGAGGGATACTGCAAGGGCGCTTGCCTCAAAAAAGAAACTGCCGCGTCGTACAATGCACGCGTGGAGGCCGCCTGTCGGCAATTACGTGCGCAACCGAGCTATGCCATCGTTGACAGAGGGCTTCCAAAGAACACCTATTCGTGCATTCTGATAGAAAGGGGACATTTCTACGGAATGGGCTATGTCCCCAAACATATAGCCCCCGATGATATGGAGAAGTTAAAAGCGTACCTGACACGTTATCGAGATAACAGCTATATACAAAGAATTGTCAGGGACCATTGCGAAC
Source organism: Chitinophagaceae bacterium (assembly GCA_044235515.1). GTDB lineage: Bacteria > Bacteroidota > Bacteroidia > Chitinophagales > Chitinophagaceae > JJ008. The sequence goes on from JBIIHS010000168.1 coordinate 3,359, forward strand.
AATATCCCGAAAAAGTAATTGCCATCATGGACAATACGGTCAGTTCAACCAGGTAAACTTCTCTGCTCTTGGCATAGCGCCAAAGGTGTCGCTTGCTATTGCTGGAGGAACGGTCAATTTGCGCAAACGGGTATCCAAAAAAGCGCCGTCTACGGTCAGAATAGCTGCAAGCGTGTCGCCGTTTTTGTAGAGCTGATGTTGTATAGTCCAGCGAGAAAAATCGGTGCGGGCAGCCAGCAACTGCAGGTCTATGGAAACGCTGTCGCCCATCTGCAACTCTCGCTTAAACCGACTCTCTTCGCGAAAAAGAATGGGGCCAATATGGAGCTGATGGAACACCGATTCGCTAAGCCCCTTGGCCCGCAAGAACTCCATACGACACATAGCTCCCCAGTCGTAATAAACAGCATGACGAACATGAAAATTAGCATCGATATCGGCCCAACGGAGTTGGATGGGGAGCAAAAAATTATCCATGACACAAAACTACTAAACAAGCGCCCAAATCAGCCAGCAATACAAACCGATGCCTTATTTTTACACCCCTAAATACTTTGTATGAAAAATATCGCC
>JBIIHS010000243.1:0-3924 GCA_044235515.1 Chitinophagaceae bacterium
AACCAAGCATCGAGCACATCAGCATTAATGATTTTACTTCTTCTATTTAGATCATCAAATTCCACCCCAATAGCGTCAAAAAATGCACCACCATGATAGCAGTTAGCGGGCTTAAAATAATCAATTGCTAATTTCCATTCACAACGTTTTAGCACCTCTGAAAAAAATATTTTACGTTTTTTTTCCACGAAGTAATGCAGTTCGTCAACTTTTCCATGTATCAGCGTAAAGCCAACGTTGCAGACTTTAATATTAATTTTGGTAGGACTGAATCCTAGTTTCATGTACATCTTAAGCACTTCCGATCTGCCAATTGCGATTATGTTGGTTCCGCCAAATGACTGAATCCAGCGAAAAGCTGCCCACATTAGTACTACTGCAATGGGCTTCCCGCGGTACGCTTTTAAAACAGTCAGTATTCTCATTTCAAAAGTATGCGCATCTATGGTAAAGGGAATTTCTTCCCGAGCAAGATATTTGTCTATTGAGTATTGATTTTTCAGCGGGGGTGTTATACTAATGAAGCCTACAATCTTCGTCTTGATTTTGGCAACTATGTAAACATTGAAATCATCTAAATGATCTTTAATTACGGATGCATTATTCGTGGGATGTTGCATCAACTCTGATGCATAGATTTCATGGCGGTATTGATAGATTAAATCTCGATCATTTCTTGTCGCGATTGAAATTTGTATACTGCTTTTCAATGAGTAAGTATAATTTGACTGAATAAACGGTTCTTGTGGTCTGAAACGGCTGCCTTTACTTTTATTTTTTGTTTATAGCGTAATATACCCCATTTAGATTTATCTACTTAATTAAGCCGACTCTTGTTGTAATCCTCAACTGAAACTGAGTATCTTATGATTCCTAGGAATCATTTTTTGATATCCAATCTTTAGTAACTACATTTAGTAAATAATGCTTCTAAAACCAACTTTATGAAAAATAATCCGCTTACGTTTTTGTCTGTAGTTTTTTTAATGCTATTTTCTTTTGTGTCTTTTTCACAGCAGTGGCAGCAGATAGGTCGCGCAGGAGAGTGGGCCTCAACCGTTGATGTGATTGCTATGAACGGATTTCTTTACAGTATTGAAAAAGATGGAACACTTTTCAAAACCGATAAGAGCGGTATTCATCAGCAGGTAGGAGAAAAGGGTCTTTTTGACGATGTTGAATTCTTAGTTGGTCTTAACAATGAAATTTGGACCATAGAAGACGGAACCCTTTTTCGGCATAGTACTACTTCTGGCAATTGGCAATCCGTTGGTGCTCCAGGTGAATATGAAAACACCATAGCGGTAGCTGCGCTTGATGGAAAGCTATATTCAGTTGAAGCAGATGGCACGCTTTATGAAACAAAAACGGATGGCTCGTGGCGACAGATCGGCGATGATGGTGAATTTGAGAATCTTGAACTGTTGGTAGCCATGGGCGGATTCCTTTGGACAGTAGAGAGCGGTACTTTGTTTAAGACAAGCATCAAGGCTATGGAGTGGCAGCAGGTGGGTAAGGTTGGTGAATGGAAAACAACCGTTGCTATGACTGCCAGTAATGGTTTTATCTGGAGTGTGGAGAGTGATGGCACGCTTTTCAAGTCTGATATGAATGGGCAGCATACCCAAATTGGCCCAGATGGTATTATGGAGTCTGTAGAATTTATCGCCGCAATGGATGGCTATTTATATGTAGTAGAGAATGGAACTTTATACCGTACTAAAGGATAGCCATTTGCTAGAATTATAATCTTAATTCTTCGCTTCGGAAATTTCAAATCTTTTGTAGCTACCAAGCCACAGAGATGACTGGTACTTTGAGCAATACGGCAATGCTCATTAGGGCAATAAAGATTGCTCCTAGGATTATAGTGAATTTTAATTTCTCATGACGAATAACTGATGTGATACCAAGCATGAACAAGGCAACCGCCAATAGTGCGGTCAACATTTGAAGCCTATCACTATATTCGCCTGACTTCTCTGATTCCTGTAGCGATTTGATCGCTTGCTCGTGTGCTTCGTTTTGAGGCACGTATAATTTATCCATATATACTTTACAGTCTGCCAGATGACTTTCTGGGTTTTCTAATAGGTATGGTATTGCTAGTTCAAATAGCTCAGGTGAACCTGCTGAGTATCCAGCGGAAATATTCCCTCCTTGATTCAGAATTTTTTGTTTTTCTGCCCAAACAGCCATGTCAGTTCTATATTTAATTTCGGAGGTTAAATACATATTATTTGATGAACTGAGGCCCTCCATGTAAACCGATAAAGCTTTATCGGATACTTCATCATGCAAGGATGATTGGACACCTGCCCATGCAGTAATGACAGAGATAACGCCAAGCATTAATACAGTAGCAAATTCTTGGGTGAGTAGTTTTATAATTTTGTTCATGGTTGTGGGCTTTTATTTAGGTAGGAAACTATTTTTACTTATGCATATTAGTTTTTATACTCGTGCTTTGGAAGTTTGTATTACTTGAGCTGGCTGGTTTGTAAATTTATTTATGAATATAAAATTTAGGTGTAGCTTTTAGTGACATAGTGGTACTCTTCACGATCTAGTTTTCTTTTTAATGGACTGATTGTTAAGCCCTACTAGCTGATGTTTTTTGCTATTGCAAGAGCCTTTTGACCATAAAACTCATTAAAATATCGATATTCCCTTTAAACAATTGTCATCGTTGTGCGTTATATGAGTAAATATAAACATGAAAATGAAATTGTTATTTGCCTTTCTTTTGGGAGGAATTCTAAGCGCGTCAGCTCAAAAGACTGTAGTTGATGTGGCAGTAAGTTCTAAGGATCACACAACGTTAGTAGCCGCTGTAACAGCAGCTGATTTAGTATCCACTTTACAAAGTGCAGGGCCTTTCACTGTATTTGCACCTGTAAATGATGCGTTTGCAAGTTTACCTGCGGGAACAGTTGAAAGTTTGCTTAAGCCTGAAAACAAAGCAACTCTTGCTAAAATTCTCACATACCATGTTGTTGCAGGTAGTTTGGATGCTGCTGCAGTAGTGAAAGCAATCACTGATGGTAAAGGAAAAGCTACAGTAAAAACAGTTAGCGGCGGGATTTTAACTGCATCATTAGAAAGTGGAAAGGTTATACTTACTGATGAGAATGGCAGAACTTCTACGGTAGTTGCTACAGATTTGAAAGCTGGTAATGGTATTGTACACGTAATCAATACAGTGGTATTGCCTAAATAAGCATTGTAAGAAAATTATGTAAGGCGATGTAGTAAAATACATCGCCTTTTTTGTGCACTGTTGTCACTTATCTTATGCTATGAAGATGCTCAACGAGAGGGTTTTCAGCTTCCCAAAAGAGCAGCATCTTTCTTCGCGACCTAAAAAGACAAAAACAACTATTCTTTAAAGAAAAAATTCGACATTAAAACAAAGATACTCGCTATAACTAGACCGTCTACTTTTTTTGACGACTAACATTATTGCAAAAATGGCAAGAAGGATGGTCTTGCCTATTTAAGGCACTTGATTTAATTTCTGATGATGGCTTATCAAGGGTTATCGATATAAGAGATCAAGGCCTTACTCTTTTAGAAGTAATCAATAGAAAACTTTCGCACTATCCTTTTCATGTTGGTAAAATGATTGATTTGTTAAGTTGAAAAATAATAATTTAGCCTACAATAATCAACTGATATTTTTATGGAATTATCAACAAATCAGAAACTTGAACTGAAGGAAATAAAAAAATTGCTTGAAGAAGAATATCCCGAGTTCCAAATGGATATAAAAAATGGTCCATTCTTTGAATTTTTAGTTATTAAAAAAAGTTCATTTAATGGAGTTGTTGTGAGGATTAAGGGAGATAAAATTCTTACTTATAAAAGCGCGCCTACATTAATAGGAAGAATATTCCCCTTTATTTCAATCATTTCTATGGCAGG
>JBIIHS010000247.1:0-3921 GCA_044235515.1 Chitinophagaceae bacterium
CTGGTTAACCCCTGTGTGATTATTCCCAGGGGAATGTAAAATGATAGGTAAACAAGTAAAACGATATTGTTCATATCTCTCTATTTTTTCAATGGGCTAAAGTCTCATCGGGGAATACTTACCCTGTCGGCTGGATTGGGGGCGTTTTTGGGCGGGGTTGGCTTGTTGGTGTTCTCTACACCATTATTGGTTGGGGGGGGCTTCGTTGATTCTGGTTTGTTTGTTGAGGAGCTGGGGCTCTCTGCTGGGGTATTGCCCGGCTCTTTTATTGGCGGCTTTTCTTTTTCGGGCTTTATTGTCTCCTTATCTACCCCCGCTTTTTGATTTAGCAAATCAACCAGCTTAACTGATAGTAGACAGATGATGATCAGCGATATAAGAAAAAGGATTTTCCAGCTGGCTTTCTTTTTGACTTTCTTATCTAACGAGGGCGCGCCACTAATACCCGAACCCAAATCTTGTCGGCCGGGGCTTTGCCCCTCCTCGATTCGATAAACAATGGCGGTAAAATTATCTTTTGAGTCTTTAAGACACTCTTGTTTGATCCGCTCAATTAGCTGCTGGCAACTTGTTGCACCACTGAATAGCGCTGAAAGGTCTTCGTCATTCCACGCCTCTAGCACCCCATCCGAACAATGAAGAATATAGTCGCCCTTTTGTACATCGGTTAATAGGGTTGCTTCTGCCTTAACAGGCTTGTGTAAGCCCTGTATGGCGCGGGTTATTATGTTTGATTTCGGGTGATCTTTAGCTTCTTCTGGGGTTAAGATGCCGGATTGTAAGGCCTCGTTTACCCAACTGTGGTCCTTTGTTACAAACACAATTCTCCCGCCTCTAAATTGATAGATCCTGCTATCACCAACCCATGCTACTGACAAACCCTCGGGTGTTACGCGAGAAAGGGTAAGGGTGGTAGCCATTCCAAGCGCCTGTGGGTGGTTTGTTAAATAGCCGCTTAATGATTGCTCGGCCTCGCCGATCACGCGCTCCAGCGGTGGGGGGGGGTGTTTTTTATATGCGTTCAATAAGGCTTCCACTACTGCCTTAGAAGCTACTTCTCCTTTTTCTGCCCCGCCAACACCATCACAAACAACGTAGGTTGATCCATTGATCAGCCCACAACAATCTTCGTTGTTTTCTCGCTTTCCTTTTTCTGAGATAAATTGCTGTTCTTTGATTTTTATCATAGCTTTTTTTAAAGGAAGTCTCCGCCGCCCATGTCGAGGGGATAGCTGTCTGGTGTATCGTACGTGTCGAAGTCTGTGTTAGATAAAAGGTTATTGTATTCGTCACTAGAAGTGGTGGCTCCACCCTCAAATGAGGCCCAATCAACCTGTTCGAACTCTTGTGATTCGAGCTCGGCAGAATTGTCTTCGAGCTCAATAAGGTCTACCACCTCCTCTGCTGGCGTAGCTGACTCTGCGTCAGGAAGGTCCAAATCAATATCCTCTTCGCCGGGTAATATTAGGTCGTCGCCGGCATAAATTAGGTCTGCATCTTCAATTTGTGGGTTTAACTCCATTATCCTGTCTACTGTGGTATTGTGTTGGAGCGCAATTTCGCTCAGTGTATCTCCTGCTTCAATGTGATATGTTTGGATTATTTGGGAATCGTTGTTAGCGGGCTGGAATTCTGCATACTGAGCGTAATCTTGTGGCGCCGCATAGGCGATTCCGCTGGTGAATAGAGGAGATAATGTGTCTCCCGCCTCTTCTATTTCTACCGTGGTGCCGTCAGCAAACAGGGTCTGTGCTGGGGCGGTATTGTTCTCATCCCCTCCATCAAAATCTAAAAGCGAAACATTATAGGCGGCGACCGCGGCTCCCGAAGCAAGCACAGCTCCCCCCACCCCTGCAGCGACGGCAACTGGTGAAACGGCCGTTGTGCCTTTTTTAGGGGCAGGCGCGTCGCTATTGTTTGCTAGTTGTGTTTTTTCTGCCTTGTTTTGCCCGTTGCCCACAATTGTTTTTTCTCCTTTTTGTTCGTTGTTATTCATAAAAAATTTTTATTGTAAAACAGAAAGCTTAGTGAGGCCCACAATAAAATAGTCACCCTTGTTTATTGGGTACTTAAGAGCGGCCTTTAGTTTTGATTTATTTTTATTGAATGTTCCATTCATGCTTCCCTTATCTTCAATGCTTATAAAAATTTTTCCATCCCTGTTCTCTACATGTATTGTAGCATGTTCGCGACTAATATATGGGTCTTCAATTTGAATCGTTGCGTTTGTTTTTGGGGACTTGCGCCCAATAGAGTTTACCCCTTCTTTCAGCGAAAATTGCTTGATGCCCTGTTTTGAGTGTGCTGTAAGAACAGGGCCAAGGCGTAAAACGTTTTTTGAGCCGCATTTCACACACACAATGGTACACTGCGTTGTTTTTACTTTTGTTTCGTCAATTTTATACGGGGTTTGGCATTGCCCACACTTAAAAAACTTCATTATCTAAATTTTAGTTTACACTTGAAACAATCTCGTATTGTAATCCAGGGTTTTTTTTGAAAAGATTCCTTACACCTGGGACAACAATAGGTTTCTAGAAAAGCAGTTTCGTAATTCAGGTCTTGTCTGATCTTTGATGATTTTTGTTGTCCTAAATACTTTCCTAAAACGCCTCCGCCTCCAGATAATAAAACTCCCCCGATTCCACCTGTTACAGCTCCTAGAACCGCTCCCACCAGCGCCCCTCCAATACCCATTCCAAGCGCTACGTTGTTTGCTTGGTTTTGGCGAAGCGTGTATTCGTTCCAAAGATCCTCTAATTCTTTGAACTGCTTCTCTTCTTGTGGTGTAATTAAGCTTCCAGGAGGTGGGGTTGAATATTCCGCGGGTGTGCTTTTTTTAATAATATTTATTTCTGGAAAGATTTTTTTTATATCTAATAAATATCCGCTTCCTAGCCGAAGGTTTACAGCAGTGTCGAATTGATATTTTTTTTCTTTTATTAATTTTTCATCGTCGGCAAACGTGCCGTTGGTAGATCCTAGATCTTCTATCTCTATTAATAGGGGGTTAATAAGCCGGATGCGGCAGTGTTCTCTTGATATATTACCATCATTGATTGAAAAGTCACAATCCTTACTCCTCCCGATCGTTTTAAAAGGAATATTTTCAACTTCTAAAATCTCTCCAATCGTTGTTTTATCTCTGTCAAATTCTATTACCTTATCTTGGCTTCTATATACTGTTTTATTATTCTCATCCTGAACGGATGGTTTAGTATTTATAGGCCTATCTAAGAAAAGGGTATTATCTTCATCCTTTGGAATTATGCGGTGTAATTCAAGTATGTAATCTGAAGACAGTGTTATTTTATCTGAATAAAAAACCTCTTTTTCTTTGTTAACAGGAAGTCTTTCTCCATTCACATAAGTTCCATTAGTACTTCCAATATCTTTTATAAATATTTTCCCTGCTTTAGAAATAACCTCAAGGTGTTTTCTAGAAACCCTGTTTTTAGGATCGTAAATAAGGTAATTACAAGATTTATCCCGGCCTATAATTATTGTTTTCATAGCGCGGTGTCTTCTAGGTAAGGTTTTAATCGTGGTTTTTTTTCTTTTCTACCAAACAATATATTGTTAAAATACTTTAATTTTTTAAAAGAAAAAAACGAGAAACCCTGAGGCTTTTTTATTTGGTTTTGGTGTGTTAGAAAAAAATCGCGTGTTGGCGCTACCGGTATATCGACATAACCCTCTTGTAAATCTAGTTCCATGGCACAATATTCCGCTTTTGTAGTGGCTTTTTCAAAAACAAAAAACTGCTTTCTATTTTGTATTTATAATAGTATTAGTATATATTTTTTTTATAAAAATCTATTATTATTAGGGGTGTTAATATGTTAATAAACCTAGAATCCAGTAGTTTTATTTTTAGATATTAACAGGTGGTTGAATAACAGGAATAAAATAAGTGGTTGA
>JBIIHS010000169.1:0-3908 GCA_044235515.1 Chitinophagaceae bacterium
ATCATACAAGCGGGCAGCAGCCTCGTTAAGGTCCCCCTTATCACTAAGTAAATATTGATGCTCTTGCGGTAGGGCCGGGTCTTTAGTAGAAAATAAGATATAGGCTTTGTTAAGGGGATCATGCTGAAACGAATCGAGGTTGTCAAAAAGAAAGGTTGGCGTCTTAGGAGCATAGTGCTTAATAGACATGCCTGGCGCTGCTTGTATTGTTCCGCTATCTTCTTTGATCACCACCTTACCTACCAATGTTTGAATCTGTTCTGCGGTGATCATGCCTAGACGATAAATGACTACTGTATCATCCTCCATGCCTACTACCGTCGATTCCAAACCTTGTTGGCAGGGACCTCCATCCAATATCAAGGGAATTGACGAACCAAAATAGTCCTTGACATGCTTTGCAGTGGTGGGGCTAATGGCATTATAGGGATTTGCGCTGGGAGCAACGAGTGGAAATTCGAGTTGTTGTAGAAGAGAAAGGGTTAGGGGATGATTAGGCATACGCACGCCCACGCGGTGTCCACCAGCAGTAACAGAAAGAGGAATTCGGTCAGCTTTATCTACTAAAACGGTAAGGGGGCCCGGCCAGAATCTATCGATCAGCTTTTGTAGAGGGAGCGGAATTTTTTTGCAAATGCCTTTCAGGTCCTCTTTACGACCAATATGGACGATCAATGGATTGGTACGGGGTCTTCCTTTGAGGGTATAGATCTTTTCGATCGCTTTTTCGCTATATAGATTAGCGGCCATTCCATAAACGGTCTCTGTGGGTATACAAACTACCTCATCCTGACTAAGTAACTGTATCGCTATGTTCAGCTCCTCTGACGACATATCACAAATCTCCGAATATTTTAGATACTACAGAATTGTTAATGTTTTAGTTTGGACGCTACTGTCATGCATTTTAGGAATATCCCTACTTACTTTTACACTACAAAACCATACAATATGAAAAAGATCCTACTTGTTTTTATGAGTGTAATGCTGCTGGGGACCGTTGTTCAGGCCCAGTACGAGTACAAGATTGTGACTTCGGTCGAATCGATCGTACCCATGGGGATTGGCCGCTCTCGGGTAATTGAGAATACGGGGCAAGTGAATGCCGAGGAATTGACTACCGAGCGCGACAGCGGTAACGATTCGCAGCAGGGCAGTGTAAAGCGCCGCGATATCAAGGTCGATGAGCTGAACGAGACCAAATTGCTCAATTTTTATAGTTTGACGGGAATCAATTTTCAAAATATTGCCTCTAACGATGCTGTGTTAACCTCAAAGATCAACAATCTGGTAAAGCAGGGTTGGGAGCTGGCTTATGTAACGTCGGCAGTAGAGAGCGATTCCGGTAAATCGGATGGTGTGGGCATTTTTATAACCCGCTTTATTTTTAAAAGAAAGATATAGTGTTTTGTGAAGTATGATCCGAAAGTCGGTTCCGCTAAGGAGCCGACTTTTTTTATGAGAATCGTTTGCTGAGTAATTCATGCATCAGCTGCATGTGGGGTATGGCCAAGATCGATAAGCCGATAAAGAAAATGAGTAATTGATTATCGTAATTGAAAAAAGAGCTGATTCCCCAATATAGTATTCCCATCAGTAGCAAGGCTAGCAATGCGAACAAAATGGTTTGTGGATTAATGAGTTTTCTGATATTGGCCCAACCTGTTGTATTAGTATTATTTTGGATAGTTACAATTGACAATAGGGAGTGCCAAATGCCGAAGTAGTATGTAAATCCGGCCAAGAATGGCATACAGAATATGAGTAGTTGCGGTATGCACAGCAGCAGCAGGGAGGCCAACTTGATTCTATCGATATTTTTTTCTGATGCTATTATCAGCAAAGCGCCTCCCATTAACCCAGCATAGACATATAGAAAATATTCTTGTAGCCACTGCAAGATCTTGAATTGCTGTACCGATTGGTCTATTTCCGGAATAAGGGCGATTAGTTCAGTAAAGTGAGCAAAAAGCAGGACTATTAACGTAGCCATACCATAGCAGATTATGGCAACATGTTTTCGCAGTGGGGCGGGGTTAAATAGTTGAAGGTCGGTTTCACCAAAATGGTAAGCCGACAAGACTATAAAAACACTTACAGCGGCAAGTGGCCAAAACCAAAGTAATAGAAAGGCCACTGATTGTGAGAGGTAGAATAAAAGAAAGCGGCCCAACTTGGCATTGTTTCTTCCCTTTCCCGCCACCAAAAAGTCCAGGGCACCATGTGGTAAGCCCACGCTAATGATAACAAGTAAGAAAAAGATCCATTGCCAGGATTGTGGAATGGGACTAATCCAAAAAATGAGTCCCATGATCAATCCCGTCAGGGTAAGCCAACTCTGTTGTTTAAGGATGGGGAGCATAGAAAAAAAGGGGGCTGTCCTTGGATAAAACAGCCCCCTCTCTAACGAGAATAAAAATTAGTTAGAAGAAGAGCGACTGAGACTGTAGATAACCAGTCCAAAGCCGATCTTGTTAACAGCATCACCTATGTTATAGATGATGTCCATGTCAAGGCCAAGGTTGGCGAAACCTGAGTACCACTGACCAGGAGCGGTACCAGCCAGGTATCCGATTGGATAGATTACCCATCCGACCAGTACAAACCATCCTAACAGGTTGTTGGCTTTGGCAACGGCAGGACCAGCGCTGGCAGCAAGTGTTTTCACCTCACCCCACATTACTTCATACAAAATGTAGAAGTAAGCTAAGGCACTGATGGTACCCCAGATAGTGGCATTGGCATTTGTTTCAGAGGCAGACACCTCGCCCCAATAGCCTGTGACCAGCATGACCACTGATGCGAAGATGAGTTTCCACAGCAGAGCAATTTTAGCACCTGCTTTCTTTGTAATCAGGTAAAACTCAACGCACATAAGGGGTACGGTCAGCAACCAGTCTACATAGCGGAAAAAAGTTGGTGACAACTCTTTCCCCGTTTTGCCTGCCACTTGCATGGCGATCGTGTAGTCGCGCATGTAGTAGTAGTGCACGGCTGCAATAAAAGTGATGATACCGGAAACCAGCAAGGATGTCTTCCATGCTTTTTCGGTGTTGCCCAGCTCAAAGAAGAAGAATACAGAAGCAGCCATCATGGCCATGCAGCCAATGAAGAACGTAAAGGCCCTGTAATCGTCCGGTTGGATCTGGGTGATGTTCAAGAAAATGTCCATAACTAGTCGATTTTAGTTAAAAAATATTGTTAAACGGCAAGTATCATAAAGCTAAACAACTTTAATTTTTAAAGGTTCGATTCATTTTAAAAATGATTATAAAGTTTTTAACATTAGAAATCAATCAGTAACACATTTGTAATTTATTGATAATTAAATTTTTAATAATGTGATCACTTTCTATTTTTCAGAGTTATGCACAGTGCTATGCGAAAAATAACGGTACTGAGACCAGGATGGCCCCTTTTAGGAGCAGATTCATTACCCAAAAAAATATGTGGTATTTTGAGCCCGTGAGGAGTTCTCAACGGCTGATCGCCAAGCAAATCTTTACGGGGCGTAGATGGATCTACGATGCGGAGCTTGTTATAAATGAGGGCCGCGTGGAGGCTATTTTACCAACTACGGAACCCGCTCAATTCGACATGTTGGTTCCTGCTTTTATTGATATTCAGATCTATGGAGCCTTTGGTCGCCTATTTTCTGTTTTTCCTGATACATTGAGTATAGAGGCCCTACGTCGTTATTGCCAGGCAGGGGGTACTTCTTTTTTTCTCCCCACAATTGCTACCAATTCCCGCCAAGTGGTAAGTGAGGCCATCAGGGCTGTAAGGGAGTATTGGCAGCAGGGTGGGCAGGGTTGTTTGGGGCTTCATTTGGAGGGACCTTGGTTAGCACCCGAAAAAAGAGGCGCTCATGCTGAGTCTCTGCTTCATGTACCAGACTTACAAGAAGT
>JBIIHS010000170.1:0-3861 GCA_044235515.1 Chitinophagaceae bacterium
GAAGTGCAGCAAGGTGTTCGCTTTTTTTCCTTGTTGCGAGACCTTACCGCCACCGGATTCTATACCTCCGCCATTGGGGTCAAAGACCTGGATTACCAAGGCAACCAGCCAAATCGCTGGGATGGGATTCCCAATGAGGTACTTGACCAATATGGGCTATCGTATAGCGAAAAAGACCTTAAGGACTGTGTTCGCCACGACGATCCCACCGGATAACCCTGTATAGAGTAATATTAAGTAAATTGCCTTCCCTTGATCTCCCCCGCTACCATACAACAGATCATGGCAAGAACCGATATCACGGATGTGGTAGGAAGTTTTGTCAAACTAAAGAAGAGAGGCACTAACCTGCTCGGGCTATGTCCTTTTCATAACGAGAAGACCCCCTCGTTTACGGTTTCACCCAGTAAAGAGATCTACAAATGCTTCGGATGCGGCAAAAGCGGCAATACCATCAGCTTTGTGATGGAACACGAAAAATACAGCTATCCGGAGGCCTTAAAATGGTTGGCGCAGCGATATGGCATTGAAATAGAGGAAAGTTTTATCAACGATGAGCAACGACAACAACTGCAAACCGCAGACAATTTATACGCGCTCAATCAATTTGCTCAACAATTCTTTACCGATCAATTGCATTCCACCGAGGAGGGACAAGACGTCGGCTTGGCCTATTTTCGGGAGCGAGAATTTTCTGAGCTGATCATCAAGAAATTTCAACTGGGTTATAGCCCTGAACAACGGGATGCTTTCACAAACGCCGCTGTGGCCGCACAGTTCAATCCAGCGTTGATGATCAAATCGGGATTAGTGGCCAACCGCTACGATCAGCTGAGTGATAATTACCGCGGCCGCGTTATTTTTCCTATCCATAATCATAGTGGCAAGATATTGGGCTTTGGCGCCCGGACGCTCAAAAAAACCGATACCGCCCCCAAGTACATCAATACGCCAGAAAATGAGATCTATGTAAAAAGCAAAATTCTATATGGATCGTACTTTGCCAGACAAGCCATAGACAAAGCCAATGAATGTTTGCTGGTAGAGGGGTATACCGATGTGATCTCCCTGCATCAATCCGGTATCGAAAATGTGGTTGCTTCCGGGGGAACGGCTCTTACCCCCGATCAGCTTCGGCTTATAAAAAAATACACGAATAACCTGACCATTATCTACGATGGCGATGCCGCTGGCATTAAAGCGGCCTTACGCGGTCTTGATCTGGCCCTCGAAGAAGGATTGCAGGTACAACTGGTGCTAATCCCGGATGGAGACGATCCTGATAGTTATGTTAACAAAGTCGGGGCAGCCGCCTTTCGTGATTTTGTTCAGCGACACAAAAAAGACGTCATCCTTTTTCAACTCGAAGTTGCTATGAAGGATGCGGGCACGGATGCCTCAAAAAAGGCGGCCGTGGTCAACCGCATGGCCGAGACCATCTCACGGATCAACAAAGCAGAGGATTTTACCAAGCAACAAGACTATATCAAACAGTGTGCAACGGTTTTAAAGATCGACGAAGCCGGCTTGCATACCTTGGTCAACAAATATATTCGCGACCGTATCCAGGCCCAAGAGAGAAAGGCAGCACCCCTATCTTCGGTCGTTGTAGAGGAAAACGCACAACGATCGGCAGCCAGTAATTTTGATGATGCGACATTTCTTTTACTTTTCAGAGACGAGTTACAAGAAAAAGAGGTAGCCCGCATCTTGCTGGAATTTGGACACCGCCCCTGGAACGAGCAGCAACGCGTCAGCGACTATATTTTTGAAGAGATCGCCGATGAAAGTTTACTGGAAAATGAGGAAGTACAAAAACTATTTATGGCCTACAAGGCCCTTCGCCAGCAAGGAGAAGACCCAAAGGGCCCACAGTATTTCTTACAACACCCCGATCAGCAACTCAGTACCTTGGCGGTATCCTTAATTCAATTTCCGCACGAAGAAAGCACCCGTTGGAAAACAGAATTTAGCCAGAATGCCGGATACCAGACCCGTTTATTTGAGCAAGACTACGAGCAGTTTATTAGCATGCTTGCTACCGGACAAGAAAGCACCTTGCAGCAATTCCTAAAAGCCGAAGAAGATCGCTCTTCCGAGGTGATCTTATCGGCCATCCATTACTTAAAACTGAGGAAGATCAAAAGAATGCTGCTGGAGAATCAGCAGGATATGGAAAAAAATCAAAACACCGAAGAGCTTGGCGTATTGTTGCAAACGCATGAGCACCTTAAGCAGATGGAGATAGCTTTGGGCAAACAAGCGGGAAGCGTAATTATTCGTTAGTTACCGCTACTTCGCACCGTGTAAAGCGCAGGGCACTCCACACATGATCAAGTTCTACCCTCTCGATGCTTTCGTAACCACCACCGGTCAGCTGATTCCAACTGGTTTCGCGATTTAAATCGGTAACGATCTTGGAGGTACTCTTGGGATAGGCCACCCAGAACTTAGAATTGTTCTTTAATGAGGGCATTACATCTCTAAGAATACCATTGAGTTGGTTCTCATTTACTGCAAAGACAAGGGCAAAGTCGATCTTTCTGCTTTTTAAAAGCGGGGTCATGTTCTTCGCAAAGGAAAGCTTACTAAACTGCTTTTCGATTGAGGAAGGAAGACCCTGTATCAGGAGGTTTTTCTCATCAGCTAATTGCAGTTTATCAAACAGGGTCTGTGACATAGGCAAAAAGTTTAGCAGGGTCATAAAGGTAACGAATTTTTACCCTTTTTGTGGTAAAAAAACAGAATAAAGCAGTTCAAAAATTGAAAGAAAAGCCAATGGAGCTTTGAAAATCAGCTCATTAAATACGCCTACTTTTTTTGATGCTCCCTGCGACGATCACGCCCCTTTAGGATTGGTAATTTTCCCTCTTTCCCCTTCAGTAAACGGCCAATATTTTTTTGATGCATGATCAATATTAGCAGCGCGACCGTAATGGCAAAGACCTTGTATAAGGGATTCTCTACGTTAAAGACCACCAAGATAAAGATCGGAAAACTGATGCCGGCTAATATGCTACTGAGCGAAACAAAGCGAGTTAAAAAGAGAACCAGTGAAAATATCGTTACACAACTGACGGCCGTAATGGGAGAAATACCTAGTACCATACCAAAGATGGTGGCCACCCCCTTACCGCCTCTAAAATCGGCCCAAATCGGAAAGATATGCCCTAAAACGGCCGCCAATCCCAACAAGGTTTGTACATTTTGAAGAGCCATCTCTGTATCGGCATACTCAGGCAACAAGTGTGCTAGTTGTACGGCCAATACCCCTTTGAGTGTATCTACGATCATGACAAAAGTTCCCCACTTGGCCCCCAACACACGATATACATTGGTAGCACCAGCATTGCCGCTTCCGAACTCTCTAATATCGATGTTAAAAAATTGACGGCTTACGAACAGCGCCGTAGGAACACTACCCAGGAGGTAGGCAATCAGTAAAAGCAGAAATATGTTCATTTCAAATTGACATAACAAAAATATGACAATTTGTTAATATGCCACCCTGAGCAAGCCCCAGCCATTGAGGGTTTCAGCAGACAGGGTTCGTAGCTGTAACTGATCGCATAGAGATCGCAACTCCATCATATCCTCTACCAGTAATCCACTTAATAGGAGTTGCCCCCCAGGTTCAAGTAATTTGACTAGTGAGAAAAGATATTGCTTAATAATAAAGGTGTTGATATTGGCTAAAATAATATCAAACTTACTATGATCGGGTAACTGTTCCGACAAGTGGAGCTCAATATGCTTACACTCGTTGGTGCCAAAATTTTCTGCCGCATTTTCGATACTCCATGTATCATTATCAATGGCTACTATTTGTCCAGCCCCTAATTTCTCGGCCAGTATGGCCAG
>JBIIHS010000171.1:0-3848 GCA_044235515.1 Chitinophagaceae bacterium
CGATGCCGTCACCGAGACCGATCAGGGGCCTTATCTTCATCAATTCGTTGCTGATCGGTATGAGACAAAGGGTACCTTGAGTGGATCTTCCTTGACCATGCTACGTGCTTTCAATAACTTGATCCGATTTTGTAAGATCGATATCGATGAGGCGCTTCGAATGTGCAGTCTTTATCCGGCTCGTGCACTTGGGTTGGATAAGCAACTCGGGCAACTTAGCCCAGGTGGGGAGGCTCATTTTATAGCCCTTACTCAAAAAGACCAGCTTTATACCTTAACTGAACTGAATCCATGACCCCGGAACGTATCGAAAAACTTAGTCGTGTACTGCGTAAGAGACAATTTGACCTGACCGTTGTGTTGGAAAATGTCTTCGATCCGCATAATATCTCGGCAGTAATGCGCACTTGCGATGCAGTCGGCATTCAGGAGATACATATTTTGAATACCCGTATTCCGCGTCATAAAAAATGGGGTGCCCGCAGTTCATCCAGTGCTGCTAAATGGTTAACGGTTCATCAATACGAAGATCTTGCCACTTGTTTTGAAAGGTTACGAAACCATTACGATAAAATTCTCACTACCCATCTTTCGGGTAGTGCAGTATCGCTCTATGATCTAGATCTGACTGGTTCAGTGGCATTGGTCTTTGGAAATGAGCACAGCGGGGTCAGCGAAGAGATCAGAAAATTGGGTGATGGAGATTTCTTGATCCCACAAGCAGGCATTATTCAATCTCTCAATATTAGTGTGGCTTGTGCAGTAACTGTTTACGAGGCCTATCGTCAAAAAGAACGCGCTGGGCACTACGATAGGTCTGAGGGGTTCAACCCCGCTGCTGAGCAAGTACGATCGGATTGGGGATTGCCTGCACTGTAGGCTAGTCGTCCGATTCCATTTCTGCTTTTTCTCGGGCTTGTGAGTGAAGGGAGTGAATACTTACGTTCAGCTCGAAGCCGATCAGTAAGATCAGCGAATTGATAAAGATCAGTACCATGATGATCAGCACCGTTCCGATCGAGCCGTAGAGTTGATTGTAGTGCGCAAAGCGAGATACCCACCACGAAAGTAGGAGGGTCATTAGTAGCATTAGCAAGGTGGCCAATACAGAACCCGGATTGATCAGCCTCCATTTTTTTTGAACGGAGGGGGCGTGGCGATAAATAAAAGAGATACAAAAGAAAAAAAGCAATACGATCACGAACCAACGCAGGTTTGTGATCAGACTAATGACCCATTCGGTATTTAACCCAAGCCATTTTAAGAAGACATCTCGAGCAATCAGTACAGTTAGGGAGGCAAATACGATCGTATATAGCAAACCGGTAATTTTTAGGGCCACCAGCCTTCTGTTAAACCCTTTTCGCTTGGTAAAGCCGACATAGTTTTTGTCAAATGATCGCATAATACCCATCATGGCATTTGATGAGAAGTACATCGATAGTAAAAAACCAAGGGAGAGCAGACCATTACGAGGATTATTGATAAAGTCCTGTAAAAAGCCAATCAGTACGGCATTGTCTTTTTCTCCAGGTATCACATCTTTTATCAAGCTGTACAGTTCTACCTGAAAAGCGCTTGAGATGGGTAAGTAGGGGATCAGCGTAAACAAGAAGATAATGGCAGGAGGAATGGCCATTACAAAATTAAACGCAATGGCTGATGCTCTCTCCGTCATGCCAATGGTCTTTACCTGTTTGATAAAAAAGCGAACTACATCAAATAGGGGTACTCCGCCAAAGCCAGGTAGAGAAGTTGTTTTACTTTTCGATAGCACCCAGGCAACAGGCGGAAATTGTTCAATATGGTCCAGTAAACTTTTTTTCATTTTGGATAGACTACTGGGGGGCTTTATTTTGTAGTCTTCTTTGTTGCTCCGCATGAAAGAGCTTTACATAGGCCTGGTGCTGGGCATACGTACTGCTAAACAGGGTGGACCCATCAAATTGATAGCTCGCTACAAAATACAGGTAATCGGTATCGGGGGCATCTAACACGGCCTCTATCGATTTGATCGAAGGGGTACAGATGGGGCCCGGGGGAAGCCCATTAATTCGATAGGTATTGTAGGGTGAGTTTAACGCTAAATGACCATAGAGTATCCTGTTGAGCCCAAAGTTTCGTGTCGCGTATTTAACGGTAGGGTCCGCTTGTAATTTCATGCCGATACGCAGACGATTTATGTAGGTGCTGGCAATATTGTAGCGATCGTCTTGGCGGTTGGATTCTTCTTCCACAATAGAGGCCAGGATCGAAACTTGCAGCGGTGTAAGTCCTTTTGCTGCCGCTTTTTTAGTACGGGCACTATCCCAGAACTGTTGGTATCGCTCATACATCTTGTCTACGATCTGTCCGGGGGTCTCCGCCCAGCCAATCTCATAGGTAAAGGGCATCACGATCGATAGCAGGGTATTGGTATCTATACCGTATTGTCGCAAGGAATCACTATTCGTTAAATATAGCAAGCAGTCCAATGAATCGATGCGGGTATCGGTGCGATTGCCAATTTTTCCCGCTAATTGCTGCAGGGTCCTTTCCTTGACGATAGTCAGTTTAACGAGCGATTGTCTTCCGTTCCGAAACAGACGGACCAATTCCATTACACTCATGTTGGGCTTGATCTCATAGCGGCCGGCTTTTATCTTTTCCACCTGCAGTTGATCGCTGACCAGCGAGAACCAGTATCCCGATGTTAAGAAGCCTTCCTGCTTCAGTAGCGTCGTTAATTGTTCGCGCGAGATAGACTCGGCTATGTATAGATATTTCTTTTCGGACAAGGCAACAGCTGGCCCCCAGAGCTGATAGGCTATCCAAGCAGCCAATAGGAGTACGACTAAGACCAGCCAACGTAGTAGACGAAATATTCGCATTACTATTTCAAGTTAATAAAAAACCCCACGGCATCGCGGGGTTTCACAGGTCATTTATAGAAAATATTTTATCGGCCAGGTGTAGCAGGAGCGGGTAGAGTGGTAGCGGGTGCTGTAGTAGCGCCACCCGTAGCGGGGGCAGTGTTGGTAGCGTTTGCTGGTGCGGGGTTAGGGGCTTTGGCAGGGGTATTGTAAGGAATAAATAAAATGGATAACAGGCAAAGTAAGGCGACAAACCCACCAAATACCCATGTGCCTTTTTCTAGTACATCTGTGGTCTGCTTTACTCCCATAAATTGATTACTGAAACCACCGATAGAGCCAGTAAGACCGCCGCCCTTAGGGTTTTGTACGAGCACGAAAAAGCCAAGCACTACGGCCGATATCACTAATAAGATTACGAATAGAACTGTCATAAAAAGAAGGATTTACTTACTGTAAGGCACTGATTTTGGATGCAAAATAAGCGCTTTTAGCGGGCTCGAGCAAACTTAATTTCTGATAGATCTCCCTAGCCTTGGCAAGATTGCCTTGCTTGATCCATACGGCGGCCATGGCCTCGGTATATACTTCTTCGTTAGTCAACGAGTTACCGGCCATTAGTTCAACTTTTCTTTCTTCCTTAGGATCGATCGATTTTCCAAGATCGGCCAGTGGAAGACGCTTCATTACTTTTATCCAGTCCGTAAAGCTCTTTAGTTGTTTACCAAACTTATCATTGGGATTTTCATCGGGTTTAAATTGAATTCCCTGCGAGGCGAAATAGTCGACAGAGTAATAGGGTTCAAATAATAATTCTTTTTCGTTGGGCGTGGCGGACTGGGTAGCCATCGGTTGTGAGGACGTAGGAATTGTAGGGACCGAGATCGGTGGCGAGAGCAAGAACGATACCCACTGCATATCCGCAAAATATCCGGCCGATCGAGCCCATTCTGTTTTCCAGTGGGGGTCTCTTTCTTCTTGCATTTTTTTTACGAC
>JBIIHS010000237.1:0-3812 GCA_044235515.1 Chitinophagaceae bacterium
CTCGTATTCGCCCTCGTTGTCTCAGCAGTAATTGCACTGACTCGATCCGATACCCTGGCACTACTGGCAGCTGTACTCCAAGCACCACCACGAGTCCCCGCTCCGGCAGCGGCCGTAATGCCTGTTACCCCATTAAATGCAGAGTTAACATCCGTAACAGTGGAATTTCCGTTTATACCAGGCCAGAAACTCACATCGGCACTGCCATCCCTGAGCAACATACCATTCCCATGCAGTCCGGTATACGAACGCCCGGCAACATTACCAATGGTAACCGTTTGCTCATGAAGATTACCGCTCATCTCCATCACACCATAAAAGGTAGCCCCGGAAGAGGTACGTCCATTATTGGCAGTATTAGCTGCAAAAAGGCCCACCCGTAATGGGCCATCAATGGCACCATCTGTTGTGACATAACAGAAATTACCACGATCAGCATTGTAGTTAGTGGCAATTCCTTCAGACTGCTCCCCAGGGTTGGCCAGGGTATAAGCACTAGCAACCGCCGTGGTGTTTCCCCAGGCATACTCCCCACTGATAGGAAGTTGATTTCCGCGGCAAATTTTTTCAAATTCAAGTTCGGTCATAGGACGCAGACCAGCCCAATCCAGATATGCACACCCATCCATCCATGACAGAAAATTACAGGCAATCCATTCTCCATCTGTTGTTTCATTAAATGTAGTATTCGCATTCAGGTTGCAGCCATAGACGGCCGCTAATAAAGTACTGGCATTACCCGCTATTTCTATATCTATGCCATTACGAGTTAAATTGGTGCTGCTTAAGGCTCCGGTACCTATGGCACTATGTGGTACAGTCGCTGTGCGGCTCAGTTGTTGGTTGTAAGAAAGGGTATTTAAAAAATCTCGATATTGCCCCTGTGATATCTCATATTTCATACAATAAATAGCGTTATAGCCGTTAGGCCAACTTGCAGAAGCAGGAGCCGTTTGACCCGTGGGATATCCACCCGCTGCTCCACCCAAACTACCTGTTCCAGCGGGTACTGTTGTAGCAGTGGGCGTAAAAATTGTGGTGCTGGTAAAAGAACTAGCCCCACTTCCACCCCCCACATTAAAATCTGAACCCCCCGGCACATAGACCATTTCTATGGCAAACACCTGAATACTGATAATGGCATTATCAGGTAGACCATGAGCGCCATAATTCCATCGAAGTTGATTATTTGAAAAATTCACAGTGCCATAAATACTTGCATTGGCCCTGTATACAAATGCCCCAAGAGCCGGGTTTGTATTGATATTAAAAGCCGCTGCCGGGTTCAATAAGCCTACATCGATCGTAGCTCCGGCGGCGGCGTTATGTCCAGTATTGTTAAAATGAGCATGCTCCCAAATACGCATGCATTCTATTGTGGCGCCTGACAAGGGGGTGCTTGGTAGAGCACTCACCACAAATTGGGTACTATTGTTTATACTTGTGATGATAGTATTAGTGGCAAATGCCCCTGTGCCGTCAGTAACGCGGACAGGCATTCCCACTCGTAAATTAGCTGTATTTGTTACGGTAATAGTGGTGCCACTACTATTTACACCAAAAAAAACGGGATTTGTAGATCCGACCCGAAATTTCATAAAGACCCAGGCGGCATCCCAATGACCTGGAAAACCTGATAATCGCCAACTATTGTCCCAGCTTAGAGAAAAGCGCACCATAATAAAATTAGAAGAACTGTTGACACCTGCCGTGGTATTTACATCGCGGAGCGAAATATTAGTTACTTGAATATTGTTAGCACTAAGGTCTACGAAAAAAAATAACAAAATAATGAGTCCAACCAGTCGGGTACTAAAGAAGAAAAATGATATTTTTTTATTTTCTACCATAACGCTTTCTCTTATTTTCTAATGTCTCAATCTTTTTTTCCAAAAGCCTGATTTTTGCGACAAGAACTTCGATATAATTAACTGCCAACAAACCATTTTCATCGGCCTTGACCTGATCAGGAAAATTTTGCTGAACCTCTTGTGCCAGGTAGCCAATATGGGTTTTCAAATCGCGCTTATCTTTCCAGGTGAAATAGGCAATGTCTCCATCTCTACGAACAAGGTCTTTTAGCCGCATATCAGAAGACTCAAAAAAAGATGTAGCGGTAACCGAACCAGAAAATGTGGCCTCTCCAGACGCCGCAATCGTTAGACGCGACGTATTATTGGTCATGATCCGTAGCCCTAAATTTTCTTTCTGATTCAAAATGGCAAGTCCGGTAGCATCGATCCCTATGTCAAATCCATCAGTGGCGGCCTGTGCGGTAGTACTTCCTGCCGAAAACTGCAGATAGGAAGCAGTGGACGTCCCTTTGTCGATATGAAGGTCTCTGGCCGGAGTGGTTATCCCGATTCCTACATTGCCACTATTGACCAGCAATCCGTAGTTGTTGGTTGCACCGCTGGCACTTACCTGAAGTCCCACATTGGTAGAACTGGTGCCTGTGTGGGTATTACTTACTTGCATACCATAAGTTGTTTGAGAGGCCGAAGTATTGGCTCCGCTCATGGATAGAGACAAAAGTGTTTGCGAATTACTGGCTGCTGCTGTGGAATTGGTAGAAAGGGCCAGTCCGCTACCGCTAGCAAGTGTATTCCATTGCCAGTTTTGCGTAAAATCTGCGTTGTTGATGGTATTGCCCGAGGTGGCTGCAACCAGTGTGGAGAGCGGCACTGTAGTAGTTACCGTTGTCCAGGTAAGGGTTCCACCTCCATTGGTGCTGAGTACTTGCCCGTTACTCCCATCGGAAGAAGGGAGCGAATAGGTTATGTTTGCACTTTGCGCTTGCGCCCGTAGTGCGGTGTAGTTTGTTCCAGCGCTTGCAGGTTCTAGCAAGCGTAATTCTCCTGCCGCTCCACTGTTATTGATCAATACATTGCCAAAGACCGAAGCTCCGCCAGCGTTTACTGTAATATCACCCGTTGTGACGGTCAGACCTCCGGCACTAATGGTGACTCCTCCGGAAGAAACGGTCAATGAACTAACGGTCGGGGATGTTCCAAATACCAACGCCCCAGTACCCGTTTCATCTGTTATAACACCGGCAATCCCCGACGAATTGGATGTGCCCGTTACAGCACCTGTGCCGTTGCCCAGCAAAATGCCAGATAGCGACGTTGTACCTGTTCCCCCATTGGAAACGTTAAGTGTTCCACCCAGGGTAATCGCTCCGGTCGAGCTTGAACTTGGTGTAAAGCCCGTGGATCCTCCCGAAAAACTGTTTACCGGTATGGTCCATGTCATGGTTGCCGTTCCCCCACTGATGCCACTAATGCCAAGTACATTATTGGACGAGGGTGCTGATGACGGAAAAATGAGTGTATACGAAGCCGTACCGCCCGCTGCACGCAGACTTAACGTACCTGACCCACTGATATTGGGATCGAAGATCATGACCTCTCGTTGCGCAGTCGGTCGTACGTTTTGTGCGGCCGAACTTTCTGGCCAAATCGCAGCGATCAATAGCAGCAATGCCAGGCTTTTATAGTGCTTCAGTAGATTACCCATGGCTAACATTATGTGATACGCGATTAATTTTTAATAACAGCGTAATTAAAGGTTCCGGTAAACGGAGCAGAGAAGTATATAATAAAACTACCCGAACTGCCGACAGTTCGTCCCACATAAAACGATGGAATGGGCATATCAGCACCAGATCCTTCAAGCGTTACTTGAATAACATCTGCCGAGGCCAGATCAGCCACCGAGATATTACCACTGTCGGTGGCACCAGTAACCGCTACAACCCCTCTTGCCCTGTATAGACCCATATTTAATGCTGAATAGGTTAGCTTATTTAC
>JBIIHS010000172.1:0-3804 GCA_044235515.1 Chitinophagaceae bacterium
TTTAGTTTGGCCAAGATCTCGCCGGCCAGGGTAAGATCATCTTGCAGCACTGGGGTGCTAAAGGTGAGTACATCCGGACGTCTTGAGGCTTCGCGTTGATCATCGCTCATAAAATTTCGTGGAGTAAACGTAAGTCCCTCGGTTTGCGATGTGTACGGGACGGGTTTGGCCGGATCCGATACGTAGCGAAATTGTGCATCACTGCGCAAGGGCTTATTGATACTGAGTTGTCCTTGCTCACCAAAGTAAAGTTGAACGGGAGCGATATCGGCAGGAGGCCATTGAGCGAAACGTTCCCACTTTTTTGTTCCTGTGTTGTACATGAGGGCCTCGGGTAAGGCGGGATCTTTTTCGTCCTTTAGGTGATAGGCAAAGAAACGAGCTTCTACATCACGCTGAAAAAAGTAGGCAATGCTATCCCCGAAATACAAATTATTATGTATCGATCGGGGATTATCTCTAGACCAATCACCATGCCCCCACGGACCCATCACAATCGCATTTTTGGCTCCCGGCGTAGACTGCTCTATTTTCTTGTAGATATTCAAGGGACCGTAAAGATCCTCGGCATCGAACCAGCCCCCCACTGTAAGAACAGCAGGCTTGATATTAGTAAGATGCGGCAACAAACTGCGTTTTTGCCAAAAGCTGTCGTAATTGGGGTGATCGATGATCTGCTGCCAGAAAAAATTATCATGATGATATTTTTCTGTGAAGGAACTGAGTGGACCTTGCTGCAGATGAAAATCGTATCCGTCGGCCACTGGCTTCTCATAGAAACGCATCAACTGCGGGGCATACCAATCTTCGCGAGTGGTATCGGTCTTTTGGTATCCAAACACCGCAAAAGCGGCCGTATAGCTTTGAAGATATGCGCCCATGTGATGAAAATCATCAAAGAAAAAATCCGAAATGGGTGCTTGGGGCGAAACCGCCTTTAAGGCAGGGTGTGCATCCGGAAGCGACGCAGCGGAGTAAAACCCGGGATAGGAGATCCCATAGATACCCACACGACCATTGTTTCGAGGTAAGTTACGCGTCATCCAGTCTATTGTATCCCAGGTATCGGAGCTCTCATCGATATCTTTTTTATTACGAGGATCGTTACCTGGAATATTAGGGGTCATGTTATTAAAGACCCCTTCGCTCATATAACGGCCTCGCACGTCTTGAAACGCCAGGATATAACCTTGCTGAACCAGGTATCGGGAGGGATGATTATAGGTATTGAAATCGCCGTAAGATGACGCATTGTAGCAAGTCCTGTTAAGCAAGACCGGGTATTTTTTTGTAGTATCCTTTGGCGTATAGACCAATAAGAATAGATGCACGCCGTCTCGCATCCGCACACGATACTCCGCCTTGGTATAATGGGTACGCATGTACAACGAGTCTTGGTTGATAGATTGAGCATGAAGTGATACGCTCAAAAAAATAAGACTTAGCAGCAAGATCCTTTGCATGATAAAACTGAATTTGAGATCTAAGCTAAGAAGATTAGGGACGTGCGCCAAACAGAAGACTCCCCACCCTGACCATATTGCTACCACAGGAAATGGCAATTGGATAATCGCTGCTCATCCCCATTGATAGTATGCGAAGCGGACTATCCGAGCGCAAGCTATTGCACCGATCAAAGATCGATCTCAATGCAGTGAACTCCGCTTTGATCTGCTCCGTATTCTCCGTAAAACTGGCCATACCCATCAAACCTATAATTCGAACATACGGATAGTGTACTGCCTGTTGTAACAGATCCAGTACCTCTTCTTGGTCCAAACCGAACTTGGTTTCTTCGGTTGCAATATGTACCTGGAGCATAACGTCTAAAATACGGCCGCACTTTTGAGCCTGTTTATTGATCTCTTGTAAGAGAGAAATACTATCCACTCCTTGTATGGAGGCACAGAAGGGCGCGATGTACTTGACCTTGTTTCGTTGAAGATGTCCTATAAAGTGCCAGCGTATATCGGAGGGAAGCAGAGGCTGTTTTTCTACCAGCTCTTGCACATAATTTTCTGCAAAGTCGCGATGACCCAATTGATAGAGCTTCTCGATATCCTCTACCGGCTTTTTCTTGGAGACCGCTAACAAGCTGACCCCTTGCTCATCCAATTCTTTTTTTAGCTGCTGGTAAGCGACTACATTGACCGGCATGCCGCAAATTTACTTTAAAATACCCCTACTGATCACAATGCGTTGCACTTCGCTGGTGCCCTCATAGATTTGCGTGATCTTGGCATCCCGCATTAATCGTTCTACATGATATTCTTTTACATAGCCGTAGCCACCATGTATCTGAACGGCCTCGGTGCTGGCCCACATGGCCGTCTCGGAGGCAAATACTTTGGCCATAGAAGAACTGATCGTATAATCCTGCCCGTTGTCCTTTTGCCAGGCGGCCTTAAGACAAAGCAAGCGAGCGGCATCAACGCGAGTGGCCATGTCGGCCAACTTAAAGGCGATGATCTGATGATTCATGATCTCGGTACCAAAGGCCTTTCTAGTTTTAGCATAACTGGTTGAAAATTCCAGGGACCCACTTGCTATTCCAAGTGCTTGGGCCGCAATTCCAATCCGACCACCTGCCAGGGTTCTCATGGCAAAGGTAAATCCGAACCCATCGGCACCGATACGGTTTTCCTTGGGCACTTTTACATCGTTGAACATGACCGTATGCGTATCACTGGCGCGAATGCCCATTTTATTTTCTTTGGCAGCCACGACCACTCCAGGCCAGTTCTTCTCGACGATCAAGCAATTGATCCCCTTGGGACCTTTGGCAGGATCAGTTTGCGCCATCACCAGGTACACAGAGGCTGTTCCACCATTGGTGATCCAATTTTTAGTTCCGTTCAACAAATAATGATCGCCCTTATCCTCAGCGGTTGTACGCTGCGAAGTAGCATCACTTCCGGCCTCGGGCTCACTTAACATAAAAGCCCCAATGTAGAGGTCATTATCTTTTTTTCCGCGAGCCAAAGGAGTCAGATACTGTTGCTTTTGTTGTTCGGTGCCATACTCTTGCAAACCATAGCACACCAAACTATTATTGACACTCATACAAACGCTGGTGCTGGCATCTAGCTTACTGATCTCTTCCATGGCCAGCACATAGCTGACCGTGTCGAGACCGGCGCCACCATAGGCCGGATCGACCATCATTCCCATGAATCCCAGATCGGCCAATTGCAGGATCTGCTCTTTGGGAAACTGCTGTTTTTCGTCTCTTTCGATAACGCCAGGCAGACATTGCTGACGAGCAAAATCGCGAGCCGCTTGCTGGATCATCAACTGTTCTTCGGTAAACTGAAATTGCATATAGACAATTTTGAAAGCAAACAAGTGTTAGTTTTGCAAAGATAAGGTGCTGCACCAGACCAAACGGCTGAATTTTAACGAATCACAGCTGGGAACCGACCGGTGCAGAGCCGAAATTGACCTACCTTTGCAAAGAATTTTCAGACTATGAAAACGATGCATATCATCTTATTGGTCCTGATAGCGGCCAGTATAGCCGTCCTGGTGAGTTTTACCAATACCACCAGCACCTACGATACCATCGAGACGGCCAAAGAAAAATCGGGAACCTATGTGCATCTGATGGCAAAACTCGATAAATCGGCCCCCATTGAGTATGATGCGCTCAATAACCCCAATTACCTGAGCTTTACGGCGGTCGATTCGCTGGGTTCCTCGGTAAAAGTTGTTTATCACAGTGCCAAGCCGGATAATTTAGAAATGAGTGATAAGCTTGTCTTAAAAGGAAAATTCAATAATGGATACTTTGAATGTGAAGAGATC
>JBIIHS010000173.1:0-3794 GCA_044235515.1 Chitinophagaceae bacterium
TCCCCTTTCTCTGTTATCCCCGCTTGGTGCAGACCATCTGCTGCTTCGAACGAAACTGTCTGACGCACGATTCCCAAAGAGGCAGCGAATCGTACGATGCACCGGGCACCATTACCGCAAAAACTGCCCGGTCTTCCATCGGCATTAAAGTACTTCATACTAAAATCGGCAAGGGAGCTTTGCTCAAGTAAGATAAGTCCATCGGCACCAATACCAAAGCGACGATCGCAAAGACCAGCGATGGATTCTTGCGTAAGCAAATTGTATGAACTACTCCGATTATCGGCAAGTAAGAAGTCGTTGCCGGCTCCTTGGTATTTAAGAAAGGATAAACTACTCATATGGCATCTGCAAAGGTCCGCAGAAAGCGTTGGATCAAATTTTCTACGGCCCCATTCACGTCTTCCGAAAAAGTTTGACTCACCCTATTAGCAACAACTGCATTGAGCGCCAGACAGCGATGCCCCAGCAATCGCCCTAATCCATAGAGAGCTGAGGTCTCCATTTCCATATTGGTAATTCGGTGGGAGCCGTGCTGAAACTGAGAGAGACTGTCGATGAATCCGGGATGTTTGAGTCCCAGTCGTACAACGCGTCCCTGGGGGCCATAAAAACCGGGGGCTGTTATGGTGATCCCGGCAGGGATATCCTTGGTAAATAAAGACAAGAGCGACGGAGCTGCACTACTCAGGTAGGGCATGGCCGAAAAATGGTGAAACTGAGTAAAGGTGCAAAATGCATCGAGTAAGGTCGTCTCTTCGGCCGTAGGCTCCATTCTGTAGTAATGTAGCAGGTTATCGATCCCCAATCCATGCGTAGAAGCAACCAGCGCATTTACCGGAATATCTTTTTGTAAGGAGCCCGTTGTACCGAGTCGGATGATATTTAATTTGCTTAACTCTTTTTTGGGTAGCCGCGTGCTCAGGTCAATATTGACCAATGCATCTAGCTCGTTCATTACAATATCGATGTTGTCGGGGCCGATTCCCGATGATATTACGGTGATCCTTTTTTGGCCAATGCGGCCTGTATGCGTTACGAACTCACGATGTTCTTGCCTGCATTCTATCTGGTCAAAATATTTGCTGACCTTGGCCACCCGTCCGGGATCACCCACCGTGATAACGGTAGGGGCTAACTCTTCGGGTCGAAGATCAAGGTGATAAACAGCACCACGTGCGTTAATGATAAGTTCGGAGGGCGCGATAGGCTTCATTGATGTCAAAAATAGTGCTTATTTTCGCAGCGATCTTTAACGGGTCCTGTGGCCGAGTGGCTAGGCAGAGCTCTGCAAAAGCTCCTACAGCGGTTCGAATCCGCTCGGGACCTCGATCTTACCCCCGGCAACAGCTTGTTGACCGGGGGTTTTGTTAGGCCTTAGTCTGCCGGCTTGGTTGTAAATTTGTGGATCATGTTGACTAGCGAAGAGAAGGGTTTTATGGAGTACTGGGCTCATCACCGGCTGCAAAAACAAAAAGCATTCAAGCAACTTTATGTAGGTCTTCCGTTGGCCTTGGCCTTGGTGGGGGGCATTGCGGTTACTTTATTTTCTGGTTGGTACACGCGTGCGCAGATGGTACTATTTAGAGAAAGTGCCTCTTTGATCATTGTGCTGCTGGTGGCTGCCGTGGCGATGACTATCTTTATGATCCTTTTTTCGGCTCGCCATCGATGGGATCTCAATGAGCAGCGGTATCAGGAACTGATGCAGCGAAACAACGAGGAACCTGGTCAAAAAAATACCGATCAATAATTTTTCATCCTGCTTAAATACCCTTTAAAATGAATAGGCTTCGATCGATCTTTTTCTGTTCTTGTCTTTTGTTACTAGCCGGTTGTGTAAAGGATAAAACCTGTGTGCCCAAGACGGTAGCCAGTGAGCAAGCAACCATGCAAAGTTTTGCCTCCGCCAATGGGATGGTGGTTCAGGCACATCCCAGTGGCATGTTGTATCAAATTGTAAGTTCCGGAAACGGGGCTACGGCCAGTCTGTCTTCTCTGGTATCGGTTCGGTATACCGGAAAACTCATGAATGGAACTGTTTTTGATTCTCGCACTACTACTCCTGCCGAATTTACCTTGGGTCAGGTGATTACGGGCTGGCAATTGGGTGTGCCCTTAATACAGAAGGGAGGAAAGATCCGACTGATCATCCCTTCTTCACTGGCCTATGGCTGCACGGCAACAGGTCCCATACCGGCCGACGCCGTACTCTATTTTGAAATTGAATTAGTGGACGTCAGATAGTCTTATGCCTTTTGAAGCTATTTCAACTTTTGATATTTTCAAGATCGGCATCGGTCCTTCCAGTTCGCATACGCTGGGCCCCTGGCGAGCGGCGTTGCGCTTTTTAGATGAGTTACGGGCTGCCGATGAGCTCTCTTCCGTTACCGGGGTGCGCGTGCTGCTTTATGGCTCCCTGGCTAAAACCGGTAAGGGACATGGTACGGATATAGCTGTGCAGCTAGGTCTTTCAGGCGAAGACCCGGTACACTTTCCCATTGATCAGATCGAACCCACCTTAAAGACCCTTGCCAATACGAACCGACTTTTACTGGGAAAAACGCATGAGATCGAATTTGATCCTCGAGAGGATATAGAATTTTTGATCACCGAAACACTTCCTTTTCATTCCAATGGAATTAGTTTCTTAGCCACGCTTTCAAATGGGGCTAACCGAGCCGCTACCTTTTATTCGGTGGGGGGTGGTTTTGTCGTAAAGGAAGCCGAATCATCCGCTGCTACATCGACTATCGAGCTTCCATTTCCCATCAACAATGCGGCCGACCTGCAACATTGGTGTATTAAAACAGGGTTGTCCATACACGAGATCGTACTCGAAAATGAAACGGCCTGGCGAGCCGAGACCCTCACCCGATCAAAGGCGATGGAGATCTGGACCGTTATGCAAGATTGTATTTTCAGAGGATGTCATACGGCCGGTGTCCTCCCCGGTGGATTAGAAGTGAATCGCAGAGCCGCTGACCTGAATAAAAAATTACTGCCCGCAGCGACATCCTATCAAAATAAAAATGAATGGGTAAGGGCTATCCGCTCGGGAGGGAACGACTTTAAATATATCCTCGACTGGGTAAGTTGTTTTGCCTTGGCCGTGAACGAAGAAAATGCCGCTTTTGGAAGAGTGGTTACGGCTCCTACCAATGGAGCGGCAGGTGTTATTCCGGCCGTTCTACAGTACTTTATTTGTTTTTGTAATGGGGAGCAAGAGGAGAAGATCTTATCCTTTTTATTGACCGCTGCACAGATCGGCAGTCTCTTTAAAAAAGGGGCCACTTTATCAGCTGCTATGGGAGGTTGTCAAGCCGAAATAGGAGTCTCTTCTGCTATGGCAGCGGCCGGACTGACCGAAGCGTTAGGAGGTACACAGCGACAAGTATTAATGGCGGCAGAAATTGCCATGGAACATCATCTGGGCCTTACTTGTGATCCCATCGGAGGATTAGTGCAGGTCCCTTGCATTGAACGTAACACCATGGGGGCGATCAAGGCCATCACGGCCTCTCAGTTGGCACTGCAAAGTGCTCCCGATCTGGCCAAGGTATCACTCGATGCGGTCATTAAGACCATGTGGGCTACTGCGCAAGACATGAACCATAAATATAAAGAAACCGCCGACGGCGGTCTGGCCATCAATGTACCCCTGAGTTTACCGGAGTGCTAAAATCATTGAGTACGTTATACAGCGTATCTCTTTCTATGGGATCTCTTTTAGCTTGTTTTATCAGATGCACCAATTGTTCCGTGGTCAGGGTAGGGTGCTGTTCTTCGGATCC
>JBIIHS010000025.1:0-12192 GCA_044235515.1 Chitinophagaceae bacterium
AACCCCGCCAAGGCGGGGTTTTTTTATGCATTTTCCCCTACCTTTGCGGCCTTAAAATTATATTCTACGACCATGGCAGACTTAAAGTATCAACGTAATTTCGGGATTGCCGCTCACATTGACGCCGGTAAGACCACCACAACGGAGCGTATCCTCCGTTATACCGGTATGATCCATCGTATCGGAGAGGTTCATGAAGGAGCCGCTACGACCGACTGGATGGAACAGGAAAAGGAAAGAGGTATTACCATTACCTCTGCTGCTGTGAGTTGTAAGTGGAATTTTCCTACCGACAAAGGAAAGAATACGGCTGATACCAAGCCATTCTATTTTAATATTATCGATACGCCCGGTCACGTGGACTTTACCGTAGAGGTAGAGCGTTCTATGCGTGTTCTTGACGGACTGATCGCCCTTTTCTCTGCCGTGGATGGCGTAGAGCCACAGTCCGAGACCGTATGGCGTCAGGCCAATCGCTACGGAGTACCCCGTATCGGATTTGTCAATAAAATGGACAGGGCCGGGGCCGACTTTTTGAATGTGGTCAAGCAGGTTAGAGAGATGCTCGGCTCTAAGGCCGTGCCTTTGCAATTACCTATAGGGGCCGAAGATAATTTCAAAGGAGTAGTGGACCTGATCAAGATGAAAGGGATCATCTGGCACGCCGAGACTGAGGGTATGACCTTTGATGAGATCGATGTACCTGCCGATATGCTCGAAGAAGCGCAGCAATGGAGAGCTTCATTGGTCGAGGCCGTAGCAGAATATGATGATACCCTGATGGAAAAATTCTTCGAAGATCCCAATAGCATTTCTGAGGGCGAGATCCAC
Source organism: Chitinophagaceae bacterium (assembly GCA_044235515.1). GTDB lineage: Bacteria > Bacteroidota > Bacteroidia > Chitinophagales > Chitinophagaceae > JJ008. The sequence goes on from JBIIHS010000025.1 coordinate 832, forward strand.
GAAGCCATTCGCAAGGCCACTATCGATCTTTCGATCGTGCCCATGATGTGTGGTTCTTCTTTTAAAAATAAAGGAGTACAAACCGCGCTCGATGCAGTTTGTCGCTACCTGCCTTCTCCTATTGATATTCCGGATACGAAGGGTACAGACCCCGATACCGGAGAAGAGCTGACGCGTAAGGCCGATCCAAAAGAGCCCTTTGCTGCTCTGGCCTTTAAGATCATGACCGATCCGTTCGTAGGTCGTCTGGCCTTTTTCCGGACCTACTCAGGACGACTCGATGCCGGTTCTTATGTACTCAACGTTCGCAGCGGTAAAAAAGAGCGTATCAGCCGTATCATGAAGATGTTCGCTAACAAGCAAAATCCAATTGATTTTATTGAAGCGGGGGATATTGGTGCCGCCGTCGGATTCAAAGAGATCAAGACCGGCGATACACTTTGCGACGAGAATCATCCTATTACCCTGGAGAATATGTTTATCCCCGAGCCGGTGATCGCCGTGGCAGTGGAGCCCAAGACACAGGCCGACGTAGATAAGATGGGTATGGCCATCGCTAAATTGGTCGAAGAAGATCCCACCTTGCGTGTGAACACCGATGAAGAGACCGGTCAGACCATCTTGAGAGGAATGGGAGAGCTTCACCTCGAGATCATCGTAGACCGTATGCGTCGCGAGTTCAAAGTAGAAGTTAATCAAGGCGCACCTCAAGTGGCCTACAAAGAGGCATTCGTACAAACTGTAGAGCATCGTGAGACGCTTAAGAAGCAGACCGGTGGTCGCGGTAAGTTTGCCGATATCGTATTTAATTTAGGTCCCGTTGATGACGAGTGGCAAAAGGAAAATCCAGATAAGCATTATCAGTTCGTCAATGATCTTTTCGGTGGATCCATTCCCCGTGAATTCGTTCCTGCCATCCAAAAAGGATTTGAGCAGGCCATGACTACCGGGGTATTAGCTAACTATCCGGTCGCCAATTTGAAGATCCGTGTGTTTGACGGAAGCTTCCACGCAGTTGACTCGGATTCCATGTCCTTTGAACTTTGTGCTAAGCAAGGCTTCCGCGAGGCAGCCCGTAAAGCCAAGCCTGTATTATTGGAGCCAATCATGAAAGTCGAAGTAGTTACACCCGATCAATACATGGGAGATGTAACCGGAGACTTGAACCGCCGTCGCGGTATGATGGAAGGAATGGACAGCCGTGGTGGGGCCCAAGTAATCAAAGCCAAAGTACCATTGAGCGAAATGTTCGGGTATGTTACACAGCTTCGCTCGTTGAGCTCTGGTCGTGCATCTTCTACTATGGAATTCTCTCACTACGCTCCTGCTCCTAACAATATTGCAGAAGAGGTGATCGCTAAGGTCAAGGGCAAGGTGAATGCATAGACTTTTGTTGTAAACACTTTTGAGACCGCTCTTTTGGGCGGTCTTTTTTTGTGCTCGCCACACTGAATAACAGGGCGGGCTCATGGGTGCGCTTGCCAAATGAACAAAGGCGGACGATAAATTTATATTTATATGAATATCAGCACTTTGCAAGAAATTGGTTTTTGTTTGGGCGATTTTTTAAAGTTCCCTGGCGGGGCCCCGAAAAATAGCCACTAACTATTTGGCAGATACGGACTTCTCCCTTACCTTTGCATCCCCTAAAGAAAATGGGAATTATTTCATGTCGCAGCGAATCAGAATAAAATTGCAGTCTTACGATCACAATTTGGTAGACAAATCTGCCGATAAGATCGTAAAAACGGTGCGTGGCACCGGAGCCGTGGTAACAGGACCTATTCCTTTGCCTACCCGTCGCAAGATCTTTACCGTACTGCGTTCGCCGCACGTCAATAAAAAGAGTCGTGAGCAGTTTCAGCTGGCTACTCATAAGCGTCTGTTAGATATTTACACCTCTACCAGTCGTACTGTGGATGCACTGAGCAAACTCGATTTGCCCAGTGGTGTGGAAGTAGAGATCAAAGCCTAGTGCTTGGTCGAACTGGTGTAATTGATCTTCGGAACAGTTTCATCGGTCGCGTAACGGGAGGTCGCATCTTCTCAGTTCTTATAAAAAACTTGAAATAGAAAATTGGCCATCTCTCAATTGATGCTGCATCGCATCATCAAAAAAAGAGCGCTGGCTTTTTAACATAAAACAAGCCATTCAGGGTTTGTTTACTGCCGGTACTTCCCCATAAAGGAAAAGGTCGGTGGCAAACGGGGATTGAAGTTCGGACCTCACCGGGTTCGAATTGTCCCAATAACCTTGCAGGCACTAAACCTACGATCATGAAAGGTATTATTGGGAAAAAGGTCGGAATGACCAGCATCTTCGATCCCACCGGAAAACAAACAGCCTGCACAATTATTGAAGCAGGTCCCTGTGTCGTCACCCAGGTCAAAACCCAAGAGACTGACGGATACAGTGCCTTACAACTTTCTTTCGGCGATAAAAAAGAAAAGAATTCTTCCAGCGCCGCCATCAATCACTTTGCCAAAGCGCAAACTTCTCCCAAACGTTTCTCTAAGGAGTTTCGCGATTTTTCCCTTGCCAAGAATATCGGCGAGACCGTTACCGTAGACATTTTCTCCGAGGGGGAGACCATTGAAGTGGTCGGAACCACCAAGGGAAAAGGTTTTCAGGGTGTGGTCAAGCGTCATGGATTTAGCGGGGTGGGTCAGCAATCGCATGGTCAACACGATCGTCAGCGTGCTCCCGGATCGTTGGGTAACTCCTCCGATGCCAGCCGCGTTATGAAGGGGATGCGCATGGCCGGTCGCATGGGTAATGACCGCGTAAAGATGAAAGGGCTGAAAGTGGTCAAAATCTTCGCTGATAAAAACTACATCCTAGTGAGCGGATCGGTTCCGGGCCACAACGGTTCAATCGTCCTCATCCAAAAATAAGTTCGGGTCTTTGCACTCCATAAACTGATACGAAAATGAAAATCGAAGTTTTAAATACAAAAGGAAGCGCTACCGGTCGCTCGGTGGAATTGCCAGAGGAGATCTTTGGTGCTGCTCCTAATAACCACGTCATTTATCTGGCCGTTAAGCAATATCTCGCTGCACAGCGCCAGGGAACGCATAAGGTAAAGACCCGTGCGGAAGTAAAGGGAGCCAGCCGTAAGCTGCACAAGCAAAAAGGAACCGGTGGAAGCCGTAAGGGTAATATCCGCAACCCTTTATACAAAGGGGGTGGTACCATCTTTGGCCCCAAGCCTCACAGCTACGATATTAAGTTGAATCGTAAAGTAAAAGATCTTGCGAAGATCTCGGCCCTTAGCTACAAAGCCCAGGAAAAAGCCATTCTGATCGTAGAGGACATCACCATGGAGGCGCCCAAGACAAAGCAGTTCATGGAAATCTTGGGGAACCTGAAAGTAGCCGACAAAAAGACGCTCTTCGTTTCTCCCGAGTATAACGACAATGTGGAGCGTTCACTTCGTAATGTACCCTCAGTACTGGGGGCCTTATTGAGTGATATCAATACGTACGATATCGTCAATTCTGAAGTATTGGTCATGACCGAGAGTGCAGCCAAGATCTTTGCAGAGGACGAAGCGGCCGAAGCGTAATTAACAGCATAAATTATCATCCATGAAACTTTCTGAAATACTGATCAAACCCATCCTGACCGAAAAGGCCAACGCCCAGCAAGAAAAATTGCGTCGTTATGCTTTTAAGGTGGCTCGCAAGGCTAATAAGCTCGAGATCAAAAAAGCGGTCGAGAGTTTTTACGGGGTAACTGTAACTAATGTCAACACATCGGTAGTGCCCGGTAAACACAAGAGCCGTTTCACTAAAAGCGGAGTCGTATCTGGTCGCAAGCCTGCTTATAAAAAGGCATTTGTAACCGTAGCGGAAGGAGAGAATATTGATCTGTACGCAACAATCTAATTAAAAAACGAATGGCTTCAACAGCCGCAAATGTTGAAAAAATAAAAGAAGTATGGCACTAAGAAAATTCAAACCGATCACGGCAGGAACGCGCTGGAGAATCGGTAATTCCTACGCTGAGGTGACTACCAATGTACCTGAGAAGAGTCTGATCGAAGCCAAGCCCCGCACGGGTGGTCGTAATTCATCTGGACATCTTTCCATGCGTTATCGTGGTGGTGGACATAAGAAAAAGTATCGTGTCATCGATTTCAAGCGAAACAAGACGGGTATCGCCACAGTAGAATCTATTCAGTACGATCCCAACCGTACGGCTTTTATTGCACTGTTGGTCTATGCCGATGGTGAAAAGCGTTACATTATTGCTCCCCAGGGTTTGGAAGTGGGTGCCAAAGTAGAAAGTGGTCCTACTGTAGCGCCTGAAGTGGGCAATGCCCTTCCCATGCGTAACATGCCGCTTGGTACCAACGTGCACAATATCGAAATGCAGCCTGGTCAAGGTGGTAAGCTGGCTCGTAGCGCCGGTTCTTCTGCCCAGCTCTCCAACAAAGAAGATCGTTATGCGGTGCTGAAAATGCCCAGTGGTGAGTTGCGTAAGGTGCTCATCGATTGTTATGCTACCGTTGGAGTAGTGAGCAATAGCGATCATAGTTTGCAAAGTATGGGTAAGGCCGGTCGTAACCGCTGGAAAGGAATTCGCCCTCGCAACCGTGGGGTAGCGATGAACCCAGTCGATCACCCAATGGGTGGTGGTGAGGGTAAGGCCTCCGGAGGTCAACCTCGTTCTAGAAATGGCCAATACTCACGTGGTCTGAAGACGCGTACCGTTGGAAAGTCCAGCGACAAGCTCATCATTCAACGTAAGAACGGTAAGAAATTGACAAAATAATTTTCTAAAACACAACGACAAACTATATGGCTCGTTCGATCAAAAAAGGACCCTATATCGCTACCCACCTCGAAAATAAAGTGGTAGCCATGAATGATGGCAAGACCAAGAAAGGTGTCATCAAGACCTGGAGTCGTCGCTCTACCATCAGTCCTGATTTTGTGGGACACACATTTGCCGTACACAATGGCAACAAGTTTATCCCGGTTTATGTAACTGAATTTATGGTGGGTCACAAATTGGGCGAGTTCGCTCCCACCCGTCAGTTCAAAGGCCACTCTAAAAAAGAATCGTAATACCTGAAACTTATTATCATGGAAGCAGTAGCTAAATTGAGAAACTATCCCACATCGCCGCGCAAGATGCGTCTCTTGGCCGATATGATCCGTGGTCAGAGGGTAGAGAAAGTGTTGGCGCAGCTGGAGTTCAATCCCAAGCATCCCGCCGTTCCCTTGCGTAAATTGGTCTTGAGTGCTATTAGCAACTGGAAGCAAAAGAACGAAGGGGGTGATGAAAGTGCCTTGATCATCAAGACCATTTTTGTGGATGGAGCCCGCAGTCTCAAGCGTATGCGTCCTGCCCCTCAAGGGCGTGGATATCGCGTTCGCAAACGCAGTAATCACGTGACCGTGATCGTCGATACTAAAGAATCTAAATCATCAAACGAATAACCTACACCAAACATGGGTCAGAAAGCAAATCCGATTGGTAATCGTTTAGGCATCATCCGCGGATGGGAGTCTAACTGGTACGGCAACAGAAAAGATTTTGCCGGAAAGCTGATCGAAGATCACAAGATCAGAGGCTACCTTAATGCCCGTATCAACAAGGGCGGTATCTCTAAGATCGTCATTGAGCGTACACTGGGTAAACTCATTGTTACCATCCATACCTCAAAACCTGGTATCATCATTGGTAAGGGGGGTGGAGAAGTGGATCATATCAAAGAAGAGCTGAAGAAGCTTACCGGAAAAGAGGATGTGCAGATCAATATCCTGGAGATCCGTCGTCCTGAATTGGATGCGATGATCGTAGGGGACAATATTGCCCGCCAGATCGAAAACCGTATCAATTTTAAGCGTGCCACAAAGTTGGCCATCGCTTCGGCACTTCGTATGGGTGCAGAGGGAATCAAGATCAAACTGAGCGGTCGTTTGGCAGGTGCTGAGATTGCTCGTAGCGAAGAATTCAAACAAGGCCGAGTGCCGCTGCATACTTTCCGGATGGATATCGACTATGCCAACGTATTTGCGCAAACCGTTTACGGAAAGATCGGTATCAAAGTATGGATCTGTAAGGGTGAGGTACTGGCTAAGCGCGATCTGAATCCCAATTTTGTAGGGGGTAAGACGGAGCTGGGCGAACGCCGAGGAGGTCGCGAAGAAGCCCGTGGGGATCGTCGCGATGACAGAAGGGGAGGTGGTGGAGATCGTGGTCGTGGTGGCAGAGAACGCCGTGGTTAATAGGAAACTGATTAAAGAAACTTGAAATAGAATAGCATGTTACAGCCAAAAAGAACCAAGCACAGAAAGATGCAAAAAGGGCGCATGAAAGGTGATGCCAAGCGTGGAGCTACCATTGCTTTTGGATCGTATGCCCTTAAGGCTCTCGATCAGCACTGGATCACCGATCGTCAGATCGAGGCCGCTCGTCAGGCATTGACCCGCGAAATGAAGCGTGAGGGAAATGTGTGGATCAGAATTTTCCCCGACAAGCCAATCACTCGCAAGCCTGCTGAGGTGAGAATGGGAAAGGGTAAGGGTAACCTGGAGTTCTGGGCGGCGGTTGTCAAACCCGGACGTATCCTTTTTGAAGTGGATGGGGTAAGTGAACAAGTAGCCCGCGCTTCTTTATCGCTGGCGGCCGGTAAACTGCCTATCAAAACCAAATTCATTGTACGCCGTGACCTAGTCACAGCCTAACCGATAAACGCTTATTACGATGACTAAGAAAGCAGAATTTGTAAAGAGTATTCACGGCATGAACGAGCAAGATCTCCGTGCCCGCTTGGCAGAGGACAAGCAGCGACTCAAGAAGTTGGAGTTCGCTCACGCGATCTCCCCGCTAGAGAATCCAATGACCATTCGCGGTCTGCGTCGCGATATCGCTCGTTTGAAGACCGAAATCAAGTTAAAGCAACAGCAAGCCTGATAAAAAACCCAACATGGAAGCCAGAAATTTAAGAAAAACCAGGATCGGTGTCGTTACCAGCAATAAAATGGCCAAGACCATTACCGTTGCCGTGGAGCGAAAAGTAAAGCATCCCATCTACGGAAAATTCGTAAAAAAAACTACGAAGTTCCATGCGCATGACGATAAGAACGAATGTAGCATTGGCGATGTGGTCAAGATCATGGAGACCCGCCCGTTAAGCAAGACAAAACGCTGGCGCCTTATTGAAGTAGTAGAGAAAGTGAAATAAACTCATTGAACGTAATTATAAAATTTAGGTAGCATGATACAGCAAGAAAGCCGTTTGAACGTAGCCGATAACAGTGGTGCCAAAGAGGTGCTCTGCATTCGCGTTCTCGGTAACAGCGGACAGCGTTATGCCAGAATTGGAGACAAGATCGTAGTGACCGTAAAGGATGCATTACCTGCCGGTGGTATCAAAAAGGGTACCGTGGCCAAGGCAGTCATCGTTCGGACCACCAACAAACTGCGTCGCAAGGATGGTTCTTATATCCGTTTCGATGATAACGCCGTGGTGATCTTGAATCAATCTGATGAGCCTCGTGGTACGCGGATCTTTGGGCCTGTAGCCCGTGAGTTGCGCGATAAAGGATACATGAAGATCATTTCACTGGCCCCTGAGGTACTTTAATAATTAATAACGGGATCGAATCCATAACGTATACAGTATGAAAACAAGATTCAAAGCCAAATTCAATATCCGTAAAGGTGATACGGTGGTGGTAATTGCCGGCGACGACAAAGACCTGACCAAGCCCCGTCTCGTTCGGGAGGTGTTGGTAGAAAAGGGTAAGGTGATCGTTGAAGGTGTTAACATCATCACGAAGCACTCTAAGCCCACGGCACAAAACACCAAGGGTGGCATTGTCAAGAAAGAAGCGCCTATCAGCATCAGTAATGTGATGTTGTGGGATGCCAAGGCCAAAGCGCCCACCCGTGTAAAGCGTGAAAGAGAAAATGGCAAGACCTTACGAGTTTCTAAAAAATCAGGAGAAAAGATATGAGTACTACAACCTATACCCCCAGATTGGCTTCCAAGTACAAGCAGGAGGTGGTACCTGCCTTGGTAAAAAAATTCAGCTATGAGACCGTCATGCAGGCGCCTCGTTTGGAGAAGATCTGCATCAACCGTGGCGTAAACGGTGCCGTCTCTGACAAGAAAACCATTGATATCGCTATCGATGAGTTGACTACCATTGCCGGCCAAAAGGCCGTTCCTACGATGTCTAAGAAGGACATTTCTAACTTCAAGCTTCGTAAGAATATGCCCATCGGTGCCAAGGTAACGTTGCGTGGCAACAGAATGTATGAATTTCTGGATCGTCTGATCGCCATTGCTCTTCCTCGTGTACGCGATTTCAAGGGTATTAACGATAAGTCTTTCGATGGGCGCGGAAACTACACGTTGGGTGTAACCGAGCAGATCATTTTCCCCGAGATCGACATCGATAAGGTGAGCAAGATCACCGGTATGGATATCACCTTCGTAACTACGGCCAATACCGATGAGGAGGCCTATGCGTTGCTGAAGGAATTGGGTATGCCTTTTAAAAATGCTAAATCATCTAATTAAATAGTATAACAACATGGCAAAAACATCCGTAAAAGCCAGACAGCGCAAACGCGAAGCAATGGTAGATCATTATGCTGCCAAGCGCGAGGCGTTGAAAAAGGCCGGCAATTGGAAGGAACTCGACGAATTGCCACGCAATGGTTCTAAGGTGCGTTTGAAGAACCGTTGTCAGCTCACCGGTCGTCCCAAGGGATATGTCCGTTTCTTTGGCATCTCTCGTGTGGCCCTGCGTGACATGGCGCTCAATGGAAAGATCCCCGGGCTCAAAAAAGCAAGCTGGTAATCCTAAAAAAAACGAATTATGGTAACAGATCCTATAGCAGATTTTCTGACAAGAATCCGAAACGCTCAAATGGCAGGACACCGTGTGGTGGATATCCCGGCGTCTAACCTCAAGAAGCGCATGACGGAGATCCTCTATAATCAGGGGTATATTCTCAAATACAAATTTGAGGATGATAACAAGCAAGGCATTATAAAGATTGCCTTAAAATATGATCCTGCTACCAAGCAGCCAGCCATTCAGCGCATGGAGCGGATCAGCCGTCCTGGTCTTCGTCAGTACGCAAAGCCTGCCGATTTTCGTCGGGTAAAATCCGGACTGGGTGTCGCTATCGTCTCTACCTCTAAAGGAGTAATGACCGATAAAGATGCCAAGGCGCAAAATGTTGGAGGAGAAATTCTCTGTCACATCTATTAAAAAAATAATTGACTATGTCTCGTATAGGTAAAAAAGCGGTCCCCGTTCCTTCAGGTGTCACCATCACCGTTGGTAAAGACAACGTGATCGCCGTAAAGGGTCCCAAAGGTGAACTTAAGCAGAGCATCGATCGTGATATTACGGTAGAGGTAAAAGATGGACAGGTGTCTTTCTTGCGCCCCACCGATCAGATCCGTCATCGTGCATTGCATGGTCTTTATCGTTCCATTGTCTCTAATCTTGTTAAAGGCGTGACAGAGGGATACGAAAGAAAACTCGAGTTGATCGGGGTAGGTTTCAAAGCCTCCAATACCGGTAATGTACTGGACCTGGCGCTGGGCTACTCTCACAATATCATTTTTGAGGTGCCCAAAGAGATCAAGGTGGCCACGGCACAAGAAAAAGGACAAAATCCGATCATTACCCTCGAGGGCATCGATAAGCAGCTGATCGGACAAGTTGCTGCCAAACTTCGCAGCTTGCGTAAGCCTGAGCCTTACAAAGGAAAGGGTGTACGTTATGTCGGCGAGGTAGTTCGCAAGAAGGCCGGTAAAGCAGCAGGTAAATAATCAAATAACAAGTAGATCTAAATTCTTATATCGATGACACCACAATTCAAAACCCAGCGCAGACAAAACATACGTTACCGTATTCGTCGCAAGATCAGCGGCTCGGCTACTAAGCCCCGTCTGTCTATCTTTCGCAGCAACGCTGATATCTATGCGCAGTTGATCGACGATCTTAGCGGTCAAACGTTGGCTTCGGCCTCTTCCCGCGACAAGGACATTGCCGCGCAAAAGGGCACCAAGATCGAAAAGAGTAAGTTGGTCGGTGCCGCTATCGCCCGCAAGGCCGGTGAGCTGAACATTACCGATGTTACATTCGATCGCGGGGGATACCTCTATCACGGAAGAGTGAAATCGGTAGCTGATGGCGCCCGTGAGGGAGGCTTGCAGTTCTGATCAACCTAATTAACAACGACAAAAAAAATATACATGTCAAAGCTCAATGTAAACAGAGTAAAGGCCGGTGATCTGGAGTTGAAGGATAAGTTGGTGGCCGTTAACCGCGTGGTGAAAACAACCAAAGGCGGACGCTCTTTCAGTTTCTCTGCCCTGGTGGTAGTAGGTAACGGAAATGGGGTAGTTGGTCATGGCTTGGGTAAGGCCAAAGAGGTGCAAGAGGCCATCACAAAAGGAATTGAGGATGCCAAGAAGAATCTTATCAAAGTTCCTGTCATGAAGGGAACCATCCCCCATGATCAGTGGGCAAAGGAAGGAGCCGCCAAGGTTTTGATCAAGCCTGCCGCTCATGGTACCGGTGTAATTGCCGGAGGTTCCATGCGTGCCGTACTGGAGAGTGCCGGGGTAACGGACGTGTTGGCCAAGTCATTGGGTTCTGCCAATCCACACAATGTGGTGAAAGCAACATTCAAGGCCTTAGCCTTGTTGCGCGAACCTATTCAGGTAGCTAAAACGCGTACCATTGGTCTTAAGAAAGTATTCAACGGATAAAATAAGAAACATGAAGAAGATAAAGGTAACATTGGTAAAAAGCCCGATCGATCGTCCGGAGCGTCAAAAGTTGACGTTGCAGGCCTTGGGTCTTAACAAAACCAATTCTTCACGCGAATTGGAGGCTACCCCGCAAATACTGGGAATGGTTCGTAAAGTAACGCACCTGGTTAAAGTAGAAGAATCTAAGTAAACGGAAAGACCCGGACTCGGGTCCTTCTAATTTTTTAAGCGAGCCCCGTATCAAATCGCTTTCGGGGCGATAAGTAAATAATAAAAGCCATGAAACTGCATCAATTAAAGCCTGCTAAAGGGGCTACACACAAAACAAAACGTATCGGTCGCGGAGACGGTTCCGGACACGGTGGAACTGCCACCAAAGGAACCAAGGGAGCACAAAGCCGCACTGGTTTCAAAAGTAAAATGGCTCACGAAGGAGGACAGATGCCCATTCAGCGTCGTGTTCCCAAGCGTGGGTTTAAAAATCCGCATCGTGTCTCATACAAAGTGTTCAATCTGGGACAGATCGAGCAATTGGCTTCTAAGTACAATTTGACAGAATTTACCCTGGAGAACCTGTACATCAACGGACTGATTGCGCAGA
>JBIIHS010000246.1:0-3783 GCA_044235515.1 Chitinophagaceae bacterium
CCGGCCAACTACAGTAGTGTGGTTTGGTATGTATTAAATAGTTCGGGTGGAGTAGTTACCTCTTCAAATGGATTCACTTTTACCACAGTGGTTCCAACGCCCGGTAATTATCAGGTAAAAATGGTGGGCTATAATAGTTTGGGATGCCGTGATTCCATCAGTACGCCTTTTACGGTGGTGGCATCTCCTACTGTCTCTTTCTCTGTAGCGGACACTGTATTTTGTGCCCCATCATCTACGGTCACCTTTACCAATACCAGTACGACCACCACGGGCAGTACGCTTTCTTATCAATGGTTCGTTAACGGAGTGGCTCAGTCGACCAATCCGACCAGCTTCTCTTATCTCTTTACCATTCCTGCCAATGCAACTCAGCCACTGGTCTACACGGTGCGATTAATCGCAACCGCTTCTGTTACAGGTTGTGCACCTGTGTATGAGCGAACGATCACGATGTTACCCTCGGGGCAAGTCAATCAGCCCACCAATCAGATCAGCTGTACCGGTAATACGGTGCCAAGTACTGTCTTTACTACGCTAAATAGTGGGGGAGTTACTTCTTATGCCTGGACCAATTCTCTTAGTTCCATTGGACTGAGTGCTTCAGGCACGGGCAATGTACCTGGCTTTACAGCGACTAATAGTGGTCTGAGTCCGCTTACGGCTACTGTATCTGTAACCCCTTCGTTCTCCTTTGGAGGTCGCTCTTGTGCCGGATCGCCCAAACAATATCAAATAGTAGTCAACCCACAGGCACAAGTCAATCAGCCTGCCAATCTAACTGTTTGTAATGGTCAGTTGACTGCCGTTAACTTTACCTCTTCCAATACGGGTGGAACAACCACGTATAGCTGGACCAATAATAATCCATCGATCGGGATCTTAGCTTCCAATACAGGTAGTATAGCTACGTTCTATGCCATTAATAGTGGTACCACCCCTGTTGCCGCTACCATTGTGGTAACTCCTTCTTATACTAGTGGCGGATTAACTTGTACTGGGCCTACCAAGACCTTTACGATTACAGTCAATCCAACCGCACAAGTAGACCAACCGGCCAACCAAGTAGTCTGCAACGGATCTACAGTCAATTTTGGATTTACTTCTCCCACCAGCGGAGGCACTATTACGTACCGATGGGTAAACAGTAATCCTACGATTGGATTGGCCCAGAGTGGAAGTGGCAGCTCAGCCAGTTTTGTCTGCACGAATACAGGCACCTCTCCCGCTGTAGCCACTATTACGGTAGTTCCTAATTTCTCATTTAATGGTTCAAGCTGTGATGGTCCTTCTAAGACCTTTACGATTACAGTCAATCCAAGTGGGCAGGTAAACCAGCCGCAAAGTCAGGTAAAATGTAATGGAGATCTTGCGCAGGGTACGTTCTTCTCTACGCTACAAACCGGCGGTATTGTTTCGTATAACTGGATAAATAATACCCCTTCTATAGGGTTAGCCCCCTTTGGCTCTGGTGATATTGATAGTTTCCGTGTTGTCAATAGTGGAACCTCTCCGGTGGTAGCCACCCTCACGGTCAATCCAACTTTTACCAATGGAGGTGTTTCTTGTGTTGGGCCTTCTAAACAATTTACGATCACCGTTAATCCGACCGCTACGGTCAATACCATTGCCAATGTGCAGGTATGTGATGGTGTACGTACGACACCTATTAATTTTACAAGTTCTGCCAGTGGTGGTGTTATAAGTTATACGTGGATCAACTCTAATACCGCTATCGGGTTGCCGGCATCGGGTACAGGTAACTTACCTGCCTTTACTGCCACGAATGGGTCATCGGCTCCCATAACCGCACAGATAACGGTAACACCCACCTTTACCAATGGTGGTATTTCTTGCACAGGCACACCGCGGACCTTTATGATCACGGTATTGCCCCTGCCTCAAACACGCTTTAGGGTAACACCCGACTCGGCTTGTGCTCCCATGGTAGTTACGTTTACTAATCTGACGCAATATGCCGATTCGTATCGCTGGCTATTGGATGGGGTAGAGTTCAGTACGTTGCAAACGCCACCTCCCATGGTGTTGTCTCAGGCCGGACGTACCTACACCTTTACGCTACTGGCCGGCAATACGCAGGGCGGTTGTGGTCCGACCAGCTTTACCTATACGGTACGCACCTTGCCAACGCCTCGCGCCCTTTTTGGACTTAATGGCTCTGCGGCCGACACCTTATTTGCCTGTAAGCAGTTGCTGGTGCAAACGGCCAACAGCTCGTTCATGAATCAAGCGGGCAATACGACGGGTCTTACTTATCAGTGGTATGTAAATAATCAATTGCAGTCAACGGCCTTGAATCCACGCTTTACATTGATCAATACATCGTATACGCGTGATTCTCTTTTTGAGATAAAACTAATTGTTGCTTCCGGAGCCGGTTGTATCGATTCGCTGAAACGTTGGGTACGCTTGTATCCCGAACCGCTGGCTTCCTTTAGTATCAATGGGGGAACCAGTGATTGTGCCCGTCCTCGCAACGGACTGGTCAAGACCGTACAAAATAATTCTTTGGTCAAATTACCCGCACAATACAGTTGGTCGGTGTATAATCGAACTGCTGCAGCGCCATCAACTGCCGTATTGATCAGTAATCCAACGGCTGCTTCGCCCAGCTTTACCTTTCCTGATAACCTGAGTGCGGCAGACAGTACGTATGATATCCGTTTGCGCGTAACCTCTGTAGATGGCTGTATCAAGGACACGGTCATTTCGCAGGTAGTCTTTGCAAGGCCGATCGTTAATTTCCGCATAACCGATTCTGTTTCTTGTACGGGTACGCTTAACGTATCGTTTTTAGATCTTTCTCTTTCTCCGACCAGCTCCATCACCTCTCGTTTATGGAATTTCGATGATGGAGGACAGTTCAGTACCCTTCCGGCTGTTGCGCATACGTATAGTCAATATGGAACTTATTTCCCTTCGCTCTATGTGACCAATGCCAGGGGATGTATTTCGGATACCCTGCGTAAGCGTATCGTTGTATTCGGTGCTCCTGTAGCTGATTTTATTGCGAATAGTCCGGTTTGTCTGGGAACGCCCACACTCTTTACCAACACCAGTCAGCTAGGATGGGGTAGTACGCAGTTCACTCAATTTAGCTGGGATTTTGGAGATGGTAATACCAGTACGCAGCAAAATCCTATTCATACCTATGCGAATTCCGGTACCTATACTGTTATATTGACCGTTCGTAGCGATAGCAGTTGTGTGCCACGTACCAAATCGTTGACGGTAACCGTTTCTGGAAAGCCTCGTGCAGATTTCTCTTATTCCGGATCTTGTACCAATGTTCCGATCCAGTTTACTAATCTTTCTACCGTTGGATTTGCCGAGGGTGGATATGCCGTAGTCAATTGGAATTTCGGAAATGGGCAGCAATCTACTCAAACTAATCCGGTGGTTACGTACAATACGCCAGGTTCCTATTCGGTGCAATTGATTGTTAGTGGTATTACCTGTCCGCAGTTGCGCGATACGATCACTAAGGTCATCTTGGTACAGCGCGGTCGTGCGGACAGCACCTATCCTCGTATTTTCGCCAGTCGCTTGAATCGATTTACCATGTCGGCCTTGCCTGGTGGTATCAGCTATCTCTGGACACCACCGATCGGGCTCTCGCATCCTACGCGTGCCATTACCGATGCCTACTATTTGGGGGCTGATCCATCGAAACTTACCTATACCATCTTAATAAAGGATAGTAGTGGCTGTATAAATAACGATAAGCAAGAGGTCTGGGTCTTTGAGAAGCCCGATGTGTAT
>JBIIHS010000174.1:0-3757 GCA_044235515.1 Chitinophagaceae bacterium
CTATTCATTTCTCGCATATCGATTCGTCCCAAAACGTCCTTCGTAAGATCGCTCATATCTAGTATGAATTGAAGAAAACTCGCTTTGTAAAAGCCGTCCTTGGTGCCTAGATTAACGAAGAGTCGCTGATAGGTGCCACCCGTGCTGGCCGCTCCCCGTCGAGATCGACCCTCGGATGCCGGACCTGACAGGGTCTGCCCTTTAAATTTCTTTCCTTCTTCACGAAGATTGAGATCTGCCGAATTTTCATAATACTTTAAAAACCGATCGAACTCGAGGGCGGCTACCCGCTGCAGGATCTCCTCTTTTTCGATACCCGCAAATTTCTCGCGTAGCGAGGGCAAGTAGGTCTCGTACTCTCCGTGACTGATATCGGCCTGCAGCATCCGGTCTATAAAATGAAAGAATTGTTTTCGGCAAACATCCTTACCGGTCGGGATATCCATTTTATGGAACCGGTTGTTCATCAACTTCTCGATCTGCCGAAGGCGGTATTGCTCTTTAGGCGTTACGATCGATACGCAAAGACCACTGCGACCGGCCCTTCCTGTACGACCGCTACGGTGCGTATAGACCTCGGTATCATCGGGCAATTCGTAATTGATAACATGGGTAATTCCTTGTACATCGATACCGCGGGCCGCCACATCGGTCGCGACTAATAAACGAATACTCTTGTCGCGGAATAAGCCCATTACTTTATCGCGTTGGGGCTGTGAAAGGTCTCCGTGAATAGAATCAATGTCGTAGCCCTCACGGATCAACTTCTCGGCAATGGCCTGAGCATCGGCCTTGGTTCGGGCAAAGATGATCCCATAAAGACCCGGATTAAAATCAATGATACGCTTTAGCACCTCGTAGCGATTGTGGTGCTGCGTCATATAAAATTGATGATCGATGCTGGAATTTCCTGCATTGACCTTTCCGATGGTCACCTCAAATGGCTGCTCCATGTAGCGCTTGCTTACCTGCCTGATCTCGGGCGGCATGGTGGCGCTAAAGAGCCAGGTGCTTTCGCGCTTGGGCGTATTTTTTAAAATAAACTCGATATCATCTTTAAAGCCCATGTTGAGCATCTCATCAGCTTCGTCCAATACCACATACTGAATCTCTTCGAGACGAATGGCCTTGCGTTCTATCAGATCAATCAGTCGTCCGGGGGTGGCTACCACAATGTGAGTCCCACGCTTAAGATCCTTGATCTGCATAACAATGGAAGCTCCGCCATAGACAGCCGTTACGCCCAGGGGAGATTTAGCTCCTTTGAATTTGTCCAGATCGCCGGTTATTTGCAGGCAAAGCTCCCGGGTGGGGCAAATGATCAGGGCTTGAGGGTATCGATCCGCAGGACGGATCAATTGTAACAAGGGCAAGCCAAAGGCCGCTGTTTTACCGGTTCCGGTCTGGGCCAGCCCTACAAAATCGCGGGTACCCTCCAGCAAAACCGGGATCGCTTTTTGCTGAATGGGGGTAGGTTCGGTAAATCCGAGCGATTGAACGGCCTCGAGCAAATCGTTGCGCAGCCCTAAAGATTGAAATGTATTCACGTAATAGATTAATAAATAGAGGGATAAAAAGAAAGCCGTTCCCGGGGGAACGGCCTTCGGCAATTACTTGCGCAGCTGATTAAGGCTGAGTAGTAGTTGGAGTGGCAGTACCAACTTCAGTTGGAGTTACAGTACCAGCTTCAGGAGCAGGAGCAGGAGCTGTTGTTGTTTCTGTAGCAGTACCAGCATCAGAAGCAGGAGTAGTCTCTCCACCACCACAAGCTACCAGAGTAGCAGCGATGAAAGCGATCGCAAAAAACTTTTTCATTTGAATTTGTTTTTGTGTTTTGTGAAATATTTCGCGAATTTATACCGATTTTGGCAAAAGGTAACCCTTCCTACAGAATTTTTTTTTGACCGGCTACGGGTTACTATTTTTAAAAACCCGTATTAAAGAACAGCAGGATAGTGAAACCCTACCAAAACGAACAAGACCTTTTGAAAGGGTTGGCCCAAGGCGATAAGCAAACCATCGAGATCATCTACAAGGATCATTACAACCTGATCCAATCCCTGATTCTCAACAATAATGGTACCGCAGACGACGCCAAGGATATCTTTCAAGAGGCCATGATCGTGTTGTACGAAAAGGTTCGCTCGGGTAGTTTCGAGTTGAATTGCCAGTTGAAGACCTATCTCTATTCTGTTAGCAAACGTTTGTGGCTCAAGAAATTAAGTACTAACAACCGTTTTGTTTCCACCGGTGTCGAGCTGGAACAAACCTTTCCTGCCGAAGAAGAGGTAGAGGCCCACGAAAGAAGAGACGCTGAATTTGACATGATGGAAAAGGCGATCGCCACCCTGGGAGAACCCTGTAAAAGCTTGCTGGAGGCTTATTACCTGAACAAACAAAATATGCAGGTAATAGCTGAGGCCTTTGGGTACACGAACGCAGACAATGCCAAGAACCAGAAATACAAATGTCTGGTCAGGCTCAAGAAAATATTCTTTGCGCATTATAAAAATGGAACGGATCATGAGTGAAGTGAACAGACTGGAGGCCGTAGAGCGGTATATCAAAGGAGAAATGAATCCCGATGAGCGGGTAGCGTTCGAGCAGCTGCGAAAATCCGATGCCGATATTGATCAGCTGGTCGTGGAGCATACTTTTTTCTTACAACAACTCAACCGCTTTGGAGAATGGAAAAAATTTCGCTCGCTTTTGCAGGTGGTACATACCGATCTTGCAGAACAGGGAAGCATTCGTTCAACGAGACTGCAAGGCAAGGCACGCATTGTCTATCTATTTAACCGCTACAAACGGGTTGGATCCATTGCCGCCTCCATCGCACTACTGACCACGCTTTGCATCAGTGCGATCATCTGGATCTTTTCACCCCCTTCTCCGCATTCTCAATTCGAAGAGCTCAATAAAAAGTTTACCCAGCTGGAGTACAAGACCAGCAAACAGGCCACCGAGATCGACCAGATTAAAAGATCCAGTGCCATTCCGGTAGATATGCCCTTTACCGCAGGAGGTACCGGCTTTATTATTGACCCAAGAGGATATCTTGTTACCAATGCCCACGTAGTGAACGGGGCGCATACCATTGCTGTCCAAAATAACAAGGGGGAATATCTGGCAACGGTTGTGCTGTTAGACAAGAACAGAGACCTGGCTATTTTAAAGATCACAGATGATAGTTTTAAGGGATATGGCTCGATCCCCTACTCCATCAGCAAAAAAGCCGGCCAATTAGCAGATCCCATCTTTACCCTGGGCTACCCACGTAACGAAGTGGTCTATAGCCAAGGTTACCTGAGTGCTCGCACGGGTTTCGACGGAGATACCCTGAGCTGCCAGATCGAGATCAATGCTAACCGGGGTAATAGCGGAAGTCCCATAATCAATCGTCGCGGAGAAGTCATTGGTATCTTGAACGGCAGACAGACCAATGCAGAGGGCTTTGCCTTTGCCGTACAAGGAAAATATATTTACCAGCTCAGCGATTCTCTTCGCAAAGCGGATCCCACTTACTCCATTCGGATAAATGGACGTAGCGCTATTTCCTCACTGGATCGAAGCGAACAAGTAAAACGTATTCAAGACTACGTATACATGGTCAAGGTCAATTAAGACCAAAGAGAGGCCGGATATACACCATCAGCAATCAATTGCTGAAGACTAGCGGCTACCTGTGGAGCGTCTTCTTTGTACGTTACTCCAAACCAGTGTGAGCGCGTGGAGACCACCTTGATCACACCGCCTT
>JBIIHS010000175.1:0-3745 GCA_044235515.1 Chitinophagaceae bacterium
GGCCACGGAGAAAAGAGGAAATCGGTATTCGAGATTAGCCTCGAGTTGCAGATCGCCATATCGTTCTGGTAGTCCGGTATTTCCATACGATTGTATAGAGGAGCCTGGTCCCAGTTTACGTAAGGCCCAAGCCCGCATGCTATTGGGCCCTCCTGCAAAATATTGTCGGTACAGTGGCAGATTATATCGTTTATTCGGATTGACGGTATTATCAAATTCATAACCGGCGCCAGCAAAAAAGCGCATGGCCAGGGCCGATCGTCGAATCTGTATTTTGGTCGAAAGGTCCAAGTCTATCTTTACAAATCGAAATAGTTGACTGTCGAGCAGGGGTTGTCGGATCATTCCTGTCAAGAGACCCGACTCTTCGATATTGAAGCGGATATTGGTGATGCGATTCCGTTGTTGTTGCGTAAGCAATACCCCTGCCGTTACGGACGAGATCAGTCCATCTGCAAAAATATTTTTGAGCAAACCGTTATTGGCAATTAGTTGATCTAGCTTAGGGCGGCGGGCAATGGCATTGTACTCAATATTGGGTAAACGAACCGTAAATAGTGCATTTTTATGTCTAAAGTCGTACCCCCAAGCAGCACTATAAGATGAGAGATTAAAGAGTTCTCTTCTCTCCGTATTGGCAACAGTAAAGCCCAGTACTGATTTAAAGTTTTCTCTCCATTCGGCAGGCAGCCAGGCCACGCGCGGTATGGCACGCGGAAAATAAAGATTATGGGTGATGGCCAACTGTCTGGTTTGAATAAAGTTGACGGCCGTTACTTTGTCTTGTCCTGTTTCAACTCCCAGTCGAAAGCTGGTAGTGGATTGAATGGCCTTTTTTGCCCAATTTCGGTTCTGCAGTCCCAGATTCAGGGCTATGCCAAATAAATTACCGGAGATCAGGCTTTGATTGCTGCTTCCTTCTAGCGTGGCGCTACTGCTGAATTTACGGGCGGGCGTTAATTTGATCAATAGATCGGCGGTATCAGTACCCGGTCGGGGACGTGGCTCAATATTGATGAGTCGCCAGGCACCCATGGCATTCAGCTGATTCAAGGTCTTAAAGTAATTGCGTTGTGCGTACAGGTCGCCTCGGGAAAAGAAGATCTTCTCTCTAAAGATTCCTGGATGAAACAGCGGTTGGTAGTGGATCAGCTCTAACCCGCTTCGTTGTGTTCGCACGGCAGTAAGCCCTGCTGTGTCGCTGCTAAAATCTGGATAGACCTGTACGGCACCTACATAGTACTTAGTGAGTTTATTAGTGTCGTATCCAGGACGCAATCTTATTTCGAGATTGGCCGTGGGAGTGGTTTGCTTTGCTTCGATCTCGGCGAGTATGCGAAGCTGCTCAATGGGATCGGTCGTGGGATCCAGTAAGCGGGCATCCAGGGTGTCCCATACTCCAATTAGCTCTTCGCGTGTAAATCGCAGATAGCCGTTATTGCGGTAGAGGTCTACCAACCGATCCAGCTCGGCCGATACGGAGGTTTTAGCAAAGGGCTCTCCCTTTTTGATCTTGCTGTCTGCAATCGAAAGGAGCGTCAATGTTTGCAGCGCTTCTTGCTGAATCGCATATCGTACTGAGTCGAGGCGAACTTGCGGTCCGGGGCTTACCCAAAAATTGACAGTTGTTCGTAGTTGGTCTTTCCCGGCCAGCGCTAATGTGGTGTCGTATTGTATGACGCCATGAAGATACCCTTGCGACCCCAATAAGTTTTGCATAAAAAAGATCGATCGCTGCACGGCTGCGGTGTCATAGACGGAAGGGTTACGGATCTCCTTTACAAATAATTTGGATACGGAACGTACGGTGAGACTATCGTCAAGTTGTCCATAGAGACGGTCTTGTAATGCCTGTCGTTCCTCCTCTTGGTAATTCCCATTTACTTTTATAGTAGTTTTGAATACAAAGGGTTTCCCCTTGGGATAGTTCTTCGGGATAACACCGCAGGCGCTTACTCCCAAGAGGATCCACAACAATAACATTGCCGCCACTACGCTAAGGCCGTTGGGCTTGCCTGTGTGCATGAATAAAAATTAGTATGCTAGTTAAGTCAGTGATCAAAGATATTCAAAGTTTGGCCCTTAAAAAATACAGAGACCAGACGGGGCACTACCTGGCCGAGGGTCCTAAGTTGGTTGCGGAGTTATTGCAGTTTCATCGAGACTTGATCGTATCGCTCTACGCATTGCCCGAATGGATAGATATGCATCAGAAAAGTTTGGAGGGTATTACTGTAGTGGGCATAGATGAAAAGGATCTGGCTCGCATTTCTCAATTGCAAACACCCCATCAGGTAGTGGCCGTATTGAGGCAACCGCAACAGATGGTACCGACAGCCCTTGGTCAGTTTACCATTGCTTGCTGCGGATTACAAGATCCCGGGAATCTCGGTACGATCATTAGAACGGCCGATTGGTTTGGGGTTAGGCAATTGGTCTGTAGTCCGGATACCGTCGATTGTTTTAATCCTAAAGTGGTCCAGGCCTCGATGGGTAGTGTATTTAGGGTAAAACTGTATTATACGGCATTGGAGCAATGGATCGATCTGTCGGGGTCCATTCCTGTTTTGGCCGCTACGATGCAGGGCGCCGATGTACGCAGCATGCATCCCTTGCCAGAGGCTGTTTTGTTAATTGGAAATGAGTCGGCCGGAATTCCTGCTTCGTTGCTACAACGAGCTACCCACGTTGTATCCATACCCGGTAAGGGGTCGGTGGAGTCACTCAATGCCGCCGTGGCGACCGGTATTATCCTTTCTTATCTCAGGTAAAACGTATGGCCTGAACCGGGCTGATCCTTTTGACCAGCCAGGTTGGGATCAGCAAGATCAGCATCGAAACTAAAACTGTCCCCGCGGCAATGACAAGTACGTGCCAGGGAATGATCTTTACGTTGGCCTTATCCATAAAATAGGCTGATTCATCGAGTGTGATAAACCCGGTTTTTTCTTGTATCCATAGTAACGCCAGTGCTAAGATGGTGCCGATAATAACGCCTCTGACCGTGATCAGTAATCCATAGCGTAAAAAGATACGTTGTACCAACCAATCGGTGGCCCCCATGGCTTTGAGCAGGCCGATCATGCGGGTTCGTTCCAGTACCAGCACTAGCAAACAACAGATAAGGTTGATTAAGGCCACGGCAGTCATACACCCGATCAGCACATTGCGAGTAAGGTCTTGCATCTGCAGCCAGTCGAATAGCTGGGGAGAAACCTCGTTGACTGCAATGGCATCCCAAGTGGCAGGAAAAAGCGGAAGGGCATAGAGTGAAAGGGAAGTGGGCTCCATGGTTCGGGGGTCCTGCAGAAATACTTCATATCCTCCCACTTGGTCTTTATCCCATTGGTTGAGTTGCCTTATCAGGTCAATGTCGCCAATGGCGAATAGATGATCATACTCCTCGATACCGGTCTTATAAATTCCCGCAATGGACATTTTGCGCGCAAGGGGAGGGGCATCCTCTTTGATAAAATAGATCAACAGGCTGTCGTTCGGTGCTAATTGCAATCGCTTGGCTGTGTATCGCGAGATCAATAATTCTCTGCCAAATCCACTGTCAGGCAAGTTGGGCATTCTTCCTTCTTGCAAAAAGGGAGCCAGTCTAAGGAACTGTTCGTTTCGTTCGAGTCCCTTCAACATAACCCCCTCCATATTTTCACTCGTCTTTAACAGGGCATACCGAGTGGCAAAGGGATATACGCCCTCGACACCCGGTTGTTGTTGTAGTTGGTGCAGAAGGGCC
>JBIIHS010000176.1:0-3732 GCA_044235515.1 Chitinophagaceae bacterium
GGGTATTGCTCTTGGTTTTTTTATTTCCCCTTTCTCTTTTTGCACAGGAGACGGCTACAGATACAAGCCATATAAAATACCTGGAGACCATAACGCTGGTAGGTAAGACCAGTCGATCAGATCTACAACAAATTCCCGAGATCGTAGGAACAGCCATTTATGCCGGAAAAAAGTCAAGTCTTATAGTAGTAAAAAATGTAGAAGGAAATATCACTACGAATATAATGCGACAGGTCATGTCCAAAATTCCGGGCATACATGTTTGGGAGAACGATGGCAGTGGTGTTCAAATTGGAATTGCCACAAGGGGTTTAAGCCCGAACAGAAGTTGGGAATTTAATGTTCGGCAAAATGGGTACGATATAGCAGCGGATCCCTTCGGCTATCCTGAGGCCTACTATAATCCTCAATTACAGGCTGTACAACGCATAGAGGTAATTCGCGGGCATGGAGCACTTCAATATGGATCGCAGTTCGGCGGTATGATCAATTATATTCTGCGAGATGGAAGTGAATTCAAAAGACCCTTTCAGGTAGAGACGCAACAAACCGTAGGGAGCTATGGTCTCTATAATGTATATCTCGGGGCGGGCGGTCAATCTGGTAAATGGAATTATTACGGCTTTTTGGACCGAAGACAAGCCGATGGCTATCGCCATAACAGTGCTTATTTTACCAATGCAGGATTTATAACCGTTACGTATCGTCCTACCCCAAAACTATCCAGCACTGTAGAGCTAATGCGTTCACATGTTCGAAGCCAGCAACCCGGCGGTCTACAAGATGACGCCATACAAATAGATAATCGCCAAAGTCTACGGCACCGAAATTTTATGGATATCGAGTGGAGCACAATGGCTTGGCGATCGCGCTATGATATAGGTTCAAACTCGCGAATGGAATTAAAGATCTTCGGATTGATCGGAGATCGAAATAGTGTTGGGTTTTTACCGGCCGCAGGCCTCTTGATCCCGGATACCATGGACCAGCGTACTGGAACCTTCAAAGCAAGAAATGTAAACATTGACCGCTACCGGAACTGGGGAGGTGAGTGGAGATGGATCAGCGATTATTCAATAAAGAAATCAAAACAAACAGTTTCTGTAGGACTACGTCGCTTTACTGGCAATACTAACCGCCTGGTCGCAGATGGAAAAGGAGATAGCGGGACAGATTATACACTTCAGATCGAAAATGATACGTGGATACGAGATATTGACTTTGCCAGCGCCAACTATGCCTTATTCGCGGAGAATGTATTTCGTGTAGGCAGTCGGTTACTAGTGATCCCCGGAATGCGATACGAGTGGCTGAGCGGACGGGCTTGGGGTCAACATAGTATCGCAAATGGACAACCCATTTCATTGGTTCGACAAGAAAAACACAGAGGATTTTTACTGGCCGGTATAGGCTTAGAATATCACTTTTTTAAAAATCTCGAGCTATACGCCAATATCACCGAAGCCTATCGTCCTGTTCTTTTTGCCGACCTGAGTACGCCGCCAGGCTCCGATCGCATCGATCCTGCTATACAAGATGCACGGGGATACAATGCGGACATAGGCTGGAGAGGAAAGATCAACAGTCAATTTTACATGGATGCCAGTCTCTATTACCTGCACTATGGCAACCGGATCGGAACCTTGCTACAAGAAGACAGGGCAGGTAATCGATACAACCTGCGAACCAACGTGGGTGAAAGCAATGCAAAAGGGATCGAGCTTTTTGCCGAATACCAGGGCAGATTATCAAAAGCATATAATACCCCTTGGCGCTGGAGTCAATATGTTTCGTATAGTTTAAATCAAGCACGGTATACCACCCTGCAGATCACCCGAGTTGTCAATGATCAATTAGTAAAAGAAGACCTTCGAAATAACCGTGTTGAGAATGCCCCAAGGCATATCGTACGCACCGGCACTACATGGCAATACCAACAGGTAAAGTTGACCGGACAGATCAGCTATACCAGCGGTAGCTTCAGCGATGCCAATAATACGGTTCTCCCCACGGGCAATGCCCAAAATGGTTGGATCCCGGCATACACGGTCATAGACGCCACCCTTTCTTTACCCATCGACAAATATTGGTCGGTTTCCATGGGGGTCAATAACCTGTTAAATGAAGTCTATTTTACCCGGAGGGCCGGTGGGTATCCGGGTCCGGGAGCCATGCCGGCTGATGGACGCACTTGGTTCATTACCCTCAAAAGCCAACTATAGATCTATACTTAACGTGACGACCCTGTAAGCACCCCTAAAAAGTATTGGGACAAACAAACAGTAGTATTTATCCTGCGGTATTGACCAAATGATACCTTATCATTGTTAATAAGGATATATAATTAGTTATATTTATACTAACTAACCCTGTACCAATATGAGAAAATTTATTCTGCTTTTTTGGGCGGCCAGTATCTCACTGCTACTTTCTGCACAACAGACAGTAACCGGTAAGATCACCGATACCAAAGGAGTACCGTTGGCAGCTGCCACGATCAAGACAACCCAATCTGGGAAATTAACGCTAACCGGAGCGGATGGATCATTTTCCATCCAAGTGGCTTCCGGTGATGAACTTGAAATTTCTTCAGTGGGATTTATCTCCAAAAAAATATCCGTTACCGATCCGAAAGCGATGATGATCCAATTGGAAGTAGCGGTAGCTGAACTGGAGCAAATTGTCATTGTAGGATCACGAAAATCGGGACGCGTTAAAACCGAAACCACCGCGCCGGTAGATGTGATCAGCGTGGGACAGCTTGCAGCCGTTACGGCACGAACAGACCTTACGTCTATGCTTAATTATGCTGCCCCTTCTTTCAACTATAATAAACAAAGTGGAAGTGATGGATCGGACCATATAGATCTGGCCACGTTGAGAGGTCTAGGGCCTGACCAGACCTTGGTATTGATCAATGGGAAAAGACGCCATCAAACCGCATTTGTGTCTGTTTTTGGTACCCGTGGGCGGGGAAATTCAGGTACAGACCTCAATGCTTTTCCTACTAGTGCCGTAGAACGAATTGAGATCCTTAGAGATGGAGCGGCGGCTCAATATGGCTCTGATGCCATTGCCGGTGTCGTCAATATTATTACCAAGAGCTCTGTAAATCAGATCAGCGGCTCTATCGGACTTTCTGGATATCATGATCCTAAATTCAATACAGCCTTTGAGCCCAATCTTGCCACGTACTATGAGCAAGCCGGAAAGATCGATGGACAATCCTTTAATGCCAATGTAAACTTTGGGCTGGCCTTAGGAAAAAAAGGAGGCTTTTTGAATCTGACCTTTGAGGGCCAAACACTCGGAAAGACGTTTCGCCAAGCCCTTAAAACAGAAAATTATCAAACCGATGACGAGGCCATGTATCTAAATGTATACCGCAGAGGACATGGTGATGCCAGTCTGAATTCGGTGGGTACGTTTTATAATTTGGAATTACCCTCGTCCGGAAAAACAACGCTCTACTCTTTCGGAAGTTTGAATAATAAATCGTCAGATGCATTTGCCTTTACCCGCAACTGGTCCATGCGCCCCGACCGCTTCCCCACTCTGGCCAATGGTAATTTGAATTTTGTACCTGGGATCATGAAAGAAGATGCCGACGGTGAGATCTACTACAGTCCGCACATTCAAACCAGCATTAAAGATTGGTCCACCACCAGTGGATTAAAAGGAGTAGCCTGGGGCAATTGGAGATGGGACTTTAGCAATACCACAGGCAAAAAT
>JBIIHS010000026.1:0-11976 GCA_044235515.1 Chitinophagaceae bacterium
TTTATAAAATCCGATCCGGTAAATATGAGTGCTGCCGAAGAGGAACTGGCCAAAAAAGATCGTCGCTACGACTTTATGCTCTATAGTGTAGTGATCGCTCAATATGGATTGCTTTTTGTTTTTTTAAATGGCATCGCAACCGATACGCTTACACTGTCGGATCGTCTAGGTCGCATTTTTTCAATGGGATTGCTTTGCGGCATCTTTGGGATTAACGTGGCCCACGAACTCGGACATCGGGTCGATCGGTTCGAGCAAACCCTGGCCAAATCACTACTGCTGACCTCACTTTACATGCACTTTTTTACCGAACATAACAAAGGGCATCACAAACGCGTGGCCACGCCCGAAGATCCCAGTAGCGCGCGATACGGAGAGCCGGTCTATACTTTTTATATCCGCACTATTTTGATGAGCTATATAAGTGCATGGCATATTGCCAACGATGAGTGCCGCAAAAAAAGAGGGCGGGCCCTCTCTATACACAATGAGATGATCCAGTTTCAGCTCTTACAAGCTGCTTTTATTGTCTTGATCGGCTGGATTTTTGGTTACACAGCACTGTTGGCCTTTCTTGGAGCGGCACTAATGGGCATCTTGATGCTGGAGACGGTCAACTATATAGAACATTACGGATTGCAGCGAAAGCAGCAGGCCTCCGGACAGTATGAACGCGCCATGCCACAACATAGCTGGAACAGCGATCATGTGGTCGGGCGACTGATGTTATTTGAATTGAGCCGTCATTCCGATCATCACTACCTGGCCAGTCGTAAATACCAAGTACTGCGTCATCACGATGATGCCCCGCAAATGCCTACGGGTTATCCGGGCATGATGATTTTGGCCTTGCTGCCTCCCGTATGGTTCAGCATCATGAACAAGAAAATAAAACAATGGCAGCAGTCAATGGCTGTTATGGGTGCGCAATAAACGAAATGCCCATATAGGGTTGCAACACGGCAGGCAAATTGATCCCTTTATCCGTTTGGTTATTCTCTAATAAGGCTGCAACGATTCGCGGCAGGGCTAGTGAACTTCCATTGAGCGTATGCAGCAGCTGAGATTTCCCCTTCTCATCTTTATAACGCAGCTTCAACCGATTGGCCTGAAACGATTCAAAATTACTGACCGAACTTACCTCGAGCCATTTTTGCTGGGCAGCGCTATAAACCTCAAAATCGTAGGTAAGGGCCGAAGCAAAACTCATATCGCCTCCGCACAATCGTAAGATGCGGTAGGGCAACTCCAGCGATTGCAATAATTTTTCTACATGAGCGACCATTTCGTCCAATACCGCATAGCTATTTTGGGGCTCTACGATCGCCACGATCTCTACTTTATCAAATTGGTGCACTCGGTTTAGTCCCCGCACATCGGAGCCAAAACTTCCAGCCTCTCTGCGAAAGCAAGGAGAGAAAGCTGTCATGCGAATAGGCAGCTCGGTCACCGACAAAAGTTGATCGCGATAAATATTGGTAATGGGCACCTCCGAGGTCGGGATCATATACAGATTATCGAGTGGCATATGATACATTTGCCCTTCCTTATCGGGCAACTGTCCGGTACCATACGCCGATGCCTCATTGACCATCAAAGGAGGCAGGTATTCGGTATATCCCGCCGCTGTATTGACGTCTAAAAAATATTGAACAAGGGCTCTTTGCAATCGGGCCCCTTTTCCTTTGTAAAGTGGAAAGCCACTTCCTGTGATCTTGGCGCCGGCTTCAAAATCGACCAGATCGTAGGTGCGGATCAGATCCCAATGGGCGGGTACCCCGGCAGGTAGTTCGGGCTTTTGTCCTCCTTCGCGGACGACTACATTCTCAGTAGCGGCCCGTCCTTCGGGCACTTGTTCGTTGGGCAGATTAGGCAGCAAGACCAACTCAGCATGCAATTGTTCCTCGGCCAATGCCAGTTGCTCAGCTAAAGGTTGTAAAGAAGCCTTGAGGGTCGCCACCTCTTGTTTGCGGGTCTCGGCCTCTTGGCGCTGTCCCTTACCCATGAGCATTCCGATCTCTTTGGAGAGCGTGTTGATGCGCGCTTGAAGATTGTCTCCTTCGAGTTGTAACTTTTTACGCTGATCGTCGAGCGAAATAATAGAATCGACCAGGGCTGGCCGGGCAAAATGCTTTTTGGCCAGTCGGGCTTTTACCTGCGAAGGATCCTGTCTCAATTGCTGAAGGGTGAGCATCGAACCAATTTGTCGCAAATATAAACTACCCGTTCGGCACAGCAAGGCCCCGCTTCATAATGCAAGCTTGTGCCCCCCGTCGGCGAGCAAGCCTTTATCTTTGTCTTTATGGTAGCACAAGACGATCTGCAACAACGCTGGTGGAATCTAGAGGCAAAATTGGTAGAACGATTTGGCAAAAAGCCCGATCTGGAGACCGTACTATTCCTGATCGGTGTGCAGGAGTTCGGTGATATCAAAGAAAAATTCTCCAAAGAGCAAAAACAAGACCTGATGCATATCGCCGTATGCAGTCTATTATCCAAAAGCGGCTATTACGAATTAGAAAAAGTAGACGAAGACGGCTGGCCTCATTTTAAGCAACTCAAGGCCCTGCCCACGCTGAACATGATCGAGCAAGAAAATTTTATAAAAGACCATGTTTTACTTTATTTCGAACAATCCTCTTTTTAATACTATGATCAAATCTTTATTTACCGCCCTGCTCATTATTTTTTGTGGCCAATCGCTGGTGCTTGCCAACCCTGCCGATACCATCGTTACCCGCAAGGACCGCAAGCGCGATGTCTTACTCGAAACCAGTGCAGGACGCATTCAAATCCGATTATCGGATTCAACGCCCTTGCACCGTGATAATTTTTTAAAGCTGGTCAAGATGGGATACTACAAAGACATCCTCTTTCATCGTGTGATCAAAAATTTTATGATACAGGCCGGCGATCCGGACAGCCGAAAGGCCCCCGCCGGAAAACCGCTGGGCAATGGGGGACCAGGCTACACGGTTCCCGCTGAGTTCAGGCCCTCGCTATTTCACAAAAAAGGAGTGATTGCCGCTGCTCGCGACAATAATCCCGAAAAAGCCAGTAGTGCCAGCCAGTTCTATCTGACACAGGGTAAGGTCTTTACCGAAGCCGGTCTGGATTCGGTAGAGACCAACCGCTTAAAACGAAAAATTCCAGCTGCGCAACGAGCCGTATACACTACCCTGGGCGGGGTGCCACATCTCGATCAGAATTATACCGTTTTTGGCGAAGTCGTAAAAGGACTGGACGTGATCGATGCCATTGCGGATGTCCCTACCAGTAAGGGGGCCGATCGCGACCGGCCGCTTACCGATGTGGTGATCTTGCAAGCAAAGCTTGTCAAACGCAAAAGGAACTGAGTTATTTTGAATTGTTATTATTAGTAGGTTTGTGCTCCTAAAAATATACGCCATGAATATCCCTGCTCAATTACGCTATACGAAAGATCACGAATGGATCCGCATCGAAGGAAATGTGGCTACCATTGGCATCACAGATTATGCGCAGCGGGAATTGGGGGATATTGTATTCGTTGAAGTCGACACCATTGGTAAGCCACTCGATGCCGGCGCTGTCTTTGGGACAGTCGAAGCGGTAAAAACCGTTTCGGACCTTTATTTACCCGTATCCGGCACCATCAACGAGTTGAACCCTTCGCTTAGCGGCGCCCCTGAAATGGTCAATACCGACCCCTACGGAGAAGGCTGGATGATCAAAATGACCGTAAACAATCCCTCCGATATCGAGGCCTTGTTGGACGCAGCCGGCTACGAAGCCCTGATCGCATAATTTTTTTGGTTGAATAAGCTTGTCTTTCGATTCGCGGCCGCTATGGGTTGGCTTTGCCTTTCTGCCTACCTGCTGCTGGCTCCGGCCTCTACTTTTTCTAAGAACGGATTTTTCAAACGAGTACTGAACCACCTCGGATTGAAAGATCTTGTGCAAGAACTTCCCATCGACAAAGCGATTCATTTTATTATTTTTTGGGGACTGGTCTTTTTTTGGCAACGGGTAATAGTAACCTGGCCACAGCCCTTAAAGAAACAGCAGCTTTGGACCTTATTGAATATACTGGGTTGGTGTATGATGGGTCTCGCTACGGAATATATGCAAGGGTATATGCAACTAGGAAGACAATTCGATTATACCGATATGATCGCTAATACGGCAGGCTGTTTACTGGGTGGGTGGTTAGCCAAAAAATTGACCCCTGTAGAAACAGGGGTCGCAACCAAAACTAACTGCTTATGAGAAAAATATGTAAAACCAAAACCAACTACATTACAATAACGTAAAGTTAGTTCCAAAGTTGGGGGCCCACTTGTTAAAAATTTGAAAACTCCTTTAACAAAATCAGGAGCGGGTCAGCTTCTCAGCGTTTTCAGCAAATTGTAAGGCTTCGATCAACTCCTGGACCTCTCCGTTCAGAACGGCATCCAGGTTATAGAGTGTAAATCCGATCCGGTGATCGGTTACCCGTCCTTGGGGGAAATTATAGGTCCTGATCTTAGCACTGCGATCGCCCGTGCTGACCAGACTTTTACGATGACGGGCAATCTCGTCTTCTTGCTTTCTGACCTGTTCTTCGTAAAGACGGGTCCGAAGCATCTGCATGGCCTTTTCCCGGTTCCCCAACTGTGATCTTTCGGTCTGGCAGATCACCACCGTGCCGGTGGGAATATGGGTCAGCATTACCTTGGTCTCTACTTTGTTCACGTTTTGGCCTCCGGCTCCTCCGCTTCGGGCTGTTTCCATTTTTACATCGGCCGGGTTCAGTTCAAAATCCACTTCTTCGGCTTCAGGCATCACCGCAACCGTAGCGGCCGAAGTATGCACCCGCCCGCTGGCCTCGGTATCAGGAACCCGTTGTACCCGATGCACCCCACTTTCAAACTTGAGGGTTCCGTACACATCATCGCCGACTACCTCCAATTGCACCTCTTTATATCCACCCACTGTACCTTCGTTCTCGCTGAGTAGGGCGGTCTTCCATCCCTTGCGATCGCAATAGCGCATATACATCCTAAGGAGATCACCCGCAAAAAGACTCGCTTCGTCGCCTCCGGTACCGGCCCTGATCTCCAAAATGGCATTTTTCTCATCTTGAGGATCTTTGGGGATCAATAATTGGCGAATAGAGGCCTCGGCTTGTTCCTTTTGCTGATCGAGCGTGGGGAGTTCGGCCTTTGCCAATTCACGCAGCTCTTCGTCGGTCCCGGCCATCGCCTCTTTATAGAAATCAATATCCTCCAGTAATTTTTTATACGCCAGATAGGCCGATACGATCCGCTCCAGACTTCTGTATTCCTTGCTGGTCTCGGCAAACTTTTTGTTGTTTCCCACGATCTCGGGGTTCGTGAGCGCCACGCCCAGTTGATCGAAGCGGGCCTTGATGGCTTCTAGTTTATCTATCATAGCTAATTAGGGCAGCAAAAGTAATAAGAATAAATTTGGGGCATGGGGATGTTGAAATTCAAAGCCGCACAAATTTTTGATGGCCATCGACTTTGGGAAAACAAAGTGCTGATCACCCAAGCCGATGGGACCATCGAAGCAATTGTAGAGGAGGCCGCCGCCGGAGAATCGGTACGCCATGTCGAGGGAATACTCATGCCGGGTCTTGTGAATTGCCATTGCCATTTGGAATTAAGTCATTTAAAAGAGGTGATTGCCCCCCATACCGGATTGATCGAATTTTTATGCTCGGTGGTTACCAAACGAAATTTCCCGGCCGAACTGATACAAGAAAAGATCAAAGAGGCCGAACAAGAAATGGCACAAAATGGGATCGTTGCCGTGGGAGATATTGGCAATACGGCAGATACAGCAGCCGTAAAGGCCTCCAGTAGTATTTGCTGGCAAAATTTTGTCGAAGTACTCAGCTTTACAGACGAAAAGGCGGCCGATGCCATAAGCCATTATCAATCGGCGCTGCACCAGCTAAAGCAATCGCTGTCGAATTCTTCTCTTCCACACCGAAGCAGTCTGGTACCGCATGCCCCCTATAGTGTGTCGCCAGAAACCTTCCGCCGGCTCAACGAGTTGACCCAAGAACAAGTTATCTCTATTCATAACCAAGAGCACCCGGCCGAAAATGAACTGTATCAACAGGGTGGTGGAGACTACCTGAAGCTATTCAAGATCTTCGGTATGGACCGTTCTCCTTTTCCGGTTACCGGACTAAGCAGTTTGCGTTCGATCCTTCCCTATTTTGACCGCGGTCAAACGATCTTGTTGGTTCATAACACCTGTTCTACACAAGAAGAGATTGAATGGGCCAATGAGTATGCCAATAAAAAAGGGATTCGTTTACAATTCTGTCTATGTATCAATGCCAATTTATATATAGAAAATAAAATTCCTCCGGTAGGCATGCTCTACAGATCAGGTAGCCCGGTCGTGATCGGCACCGATAGTTACAGCAGCAATTGGCAATTGAGTATTGCCAGTGAGATCAAGACCCTGCGACGGCATGCTCCCGAGGTCCCTCTAGAGACCTTACTTCATTGGGCCACGCTGCAAGGAGCCCGAGCCCTGCATTGGGATGATAAACTCGGCAGTTTTGAGAAAGGGAAAAAACCAGGACTCACTTCACTTGATCTAGAAGCCGGAACATCGCAGCGGATTCCCCTCTCATCAGCATCCATAAGCTGAAAAGCCAACGAATAAAATGCGTTAGGACAAGATCTCTCTTAAGACGGGCAGCGTTTTGAGCAATCCAAAATCTTGAATATGCTGTTGATAATATTGCTCCATGACGTGCAATAATGTCCTGCGCTGCTCGCGATTGAGCGTAAACTGCGCCAACTCTTCGGGTTGTCTGACCTGCAACAGATCGGCTATTGTGGTAGCTGTTACACCCGATGCATAATGTGGATGAGTGGGCTCAGTGGCCGTTACAATGGAGTCGACCAGATCAAAATATAAAGGGAGTCCCTCTACTTCATCCGGAGCGGGTATACGTGGGAGCACACCAAAAAAATAAGTAAGGTGCAGCGAAAAAAATAACGGAAGATTGGCTTGCACGATCGGCGTTGCACGATCGAGTGCCGAAAAAGCATCCTCCGTAAATTGAAACAAAGGCACATTCTCTTCGGGCTGCCGTAAACATTTGGTAAGTAATTCGACCATGAACAG
Organism: Chitinophagaceae bacterium; assembly: GCA_044235515.1. GTDB lineage: Bacteria > Bacteroidota > Bacteroidia > Chitinophagales > Chitinophagaceae > JJ008. The sequence goes on from JBIIHS010000026.1 coordinate 7,135, forward strand.
CGCCACCGCATTTTTAGTGATATCACTAAACAATCCCTCGTATTGCCGGTTCCAATGGAATTCCTTGATCCGTTGGAGCGACTTTCGATCTTGATGATAGACTACCATATCGAGCAAGGCGGCCGGCTGAAATAAGTTCGCCCCACCCTTGCCTTTTTTGGCTGCGGTTCGGACCCCATTGACCAGGTAAGACTGCATTCCAAAACGTTCGGTAAATACCGAGACGATCAGTGAGGTATCTCCGTAGCGAACGGTACGCAATACGATTCCCTTGGTCTTAAAAATGGATGCTCCCATATAATTGCTGCAATGCAACAATACTATAAAATTGGGCTGGCTGCTCAAAAACAGGGGCTACCCCGACATTTTTGCCTTTCTTTGCACTCCTTATCAACCTCCAATTGTATGTGGCAGAAATTGGGTCATTTTATTTTACGCTTTCGCGTAGCACTACTGATCACGCTGCTGGTACTGACCGCAGCGATGGGCTACCTGGCTAGCAAAGTAGAGCTTAGCTACGAGTTTACCCGCGCGATCCCATTGGACAATCCCAAATACCAGGCATACCAGAATTTCAGAAAACAATTTGGAGAAGACGGAAATCTGCTGGTCTTAGGAATTCAGACCGATCAATTTTTTACACTCCCTACGTTTCAGGCCTATCGCAAGCTGCAAAACGAACTAAAGACTATCGATGGCGTAGAAGATATCATCAGTGTCCCTGCGGCCATGGCCTTGTACAAAGACACTATTACCGAGCGATTGAAAGCCCGTCCGGTCTTTGCCGATACCCTTGCCACACAAACCGCATTGGACAGTGCGGCCCTGGACTTTAAGCAATTACCCTTTTACAAAGGACTACTCTACAATCCCGATACGCGTGTTTATTTGATGGGCGTACGCATCAACAAAGAACTGATGAACTCGAAGCAGCGTGTAGGGGTGGTCAATCGTATCGAGCAAGCCGCCGATACATTTGGCGCCGCTACATCCCTTACTGTCCATAAGAGCGGTCTTCCGTATATCCGCACCAAAGTGGCCGTGATGATCCAAGAGGAGATGCGCTTCTTTTTAGTGGCCTCGGTGATCTTGTCGGCCCTTATTCTTCTTTTATTTTTCCGCTCCCTCAGCGCCATGTTACTCTCGATGGTCGTGGTGGGCATTGGTGTTATATGGAGTGTGGGCACCTTGCAACTCTTCGGTTTTAAGATCTCGTTGCTCACAGCACTGATTCCTCCATTGGTCGTTGTGATCGGTATCCCCAATTGTATCTATTTCCTGAATAAATTTCATGTGGCCTGGAACAAGACGGGCAATAAGCAAGATTCCCTGGTGCAGATGATCGATAAGATGGGTATCGTGACGCTATTTTGCAATGTGGCAGCCGCGATCGGCTTTGCAGTATTTGCCCTGACCAGCTCTCAGATCTTAAAAGAATTCGGATTGGTGGCCGGTATTAACATCATGGCCTTGTTCTTTATCTCCTTGATCTTTATTCCGGCCGTATTAAGTTTCTTGCCGCCTCCCAAAACAAGACACACCCGCTATCTCGAAAACGCCTGGCTGAACAAAGGCATGGCACGACTGGAAAAATGGTCGTTGCATCACCGCCCTTTTATTTATGGAATTACCACCGCCGTATTGGTTTTTGCCATCGCCGGCCTATTCAAGCTAAAGAGTGAAGCATTTATTGTAGATGATCTTCCTGCCTCGAACAAAGTCTATACCGATCTGCGTTTTTTTGAGACTCATTTTAAAGGCGTCATGCCCCTTGAGATCGTTGTCGATACCCGAAAAAAACAGGGAGTCATTCGAAACCTGCGCAATCTTGAGGGGATCGATTCGCTCTCGCGTTTTATAGCACAGATCCCCAATATGGCGCGTCCGCTCAGTATCGCTGAAGGGCTCAAATTTGCACGACAAGCTTTTTTTGAAGGAGACAGCGCCAGCTATCTGCTGCCTTCGGCCTACGACCTGCCGGCCCTATCACAATACCTCAGTTTCAAAGACAGCACGCAAACCAATAACTCATTGGCCAAACTAGTTGGATCGTTCATGGATAGCACTAAAAGCCAGGCCCGCATTAGTGTGAGCATGGCCGATATAGGAAGTTATCGCTTACCAGGATTGCTCGACACCATTCAGCAACAAGCCGAACAGATCTTTAACAAGGATAGTATCGAGGCCTTAACGGCCGATGCCTCCACGCGCCAAGCCGCACTGGCCGAAAACCAAAACTGGGGCAAGCGAACACACCAGATCGAACTGACGGGTAGTAGTGTTACCTTCTTAGAGGGAAGCCGCTTTATCATCAGCGGATTAAAGGATTCTATCTTCTGGGCTTTTTTACTGATCAGTCTTTGCATGCTATATCTGTTTCGTTCGCTTCGCATCTTGCTTTGTTCGCTGATCCCTAATATCATCCCGCTTATTATTACCGCCGGTACCATGGGCTGGGCGGGTGTTCCTTTAAAACCCTCCACCGTATTGGTCTTTAGTGTGGCACTTGGTATTGCCATCGACGTTACTATTCGCTTTTTAGTCAACTACAAACAAGAACTGCCCCATCATCATCATAATCCTTTTACAACCGTTATTCAAACGATCTATAGTACGGGGATCAGTATTATCTATACCTCACTGGTATTGATTGCGGGCTTTGTCATTTTTTGCTTCAGCGATTTTGGAGGTACCAAGGCGCTGGGATGGCTGACCTCATTGACCTTAGTCGTAGCCACCCTTACCAACCTTATCTTACTTCCTGCTCTTTTACTTACACTAGGTAAAGAGCGTAAAAAGCAATAAGATTACCTTTGCGCAAATCAATACGTCCCTTTGGAGAAAAGTAATTTTGTAGACCAGATCAGAATATTTTGTCGCAGCGGCCACGGCGGTGCGGGCAACAAGCACTTCATGCGCAATAAGTTCACGGCCCTGGGTGGACCTGATGGTGGAGATGGTGGACGTGGAGCCCACATTATTTTACGGGGTAATCGCAATCTGTGGACGCTGCTCCACCTTCGTTACTACAAGAACGTACTGGCCGAAGACGGCGAAAAAGGCGGTTCCAATAATAGCCATGGCCGCGATGGGAAAGATATTGTTATCGATGTACCGTTGGGAACCATCGCCCGCGACGAAGCGAGTGGGTTAAAAGAGGCCGAAGTACTCGAAGATGGCCAAGAGATTGTCTGGATGCCCGGCGGAAAAGGTGGATTGGGCAATTCTCACTTTGCTACCCCCACCAACCAGGCCCCTGAACATGCACAACCCGGGCTACCTGGTGTAGAGGGCTGGAAAGTATTAGAGCTAAAAGTATTGGCCGATGTAGGGCTAGTAGGATTTCCCAATGCCGGAAAGTCGACCCTTCTTTCAGTGATCACGGCCGCCAAACCTAAGATCGCCGATTATGCTTTTACCACCTTAACCCCTAACCTGGGAATGGTAGAATACCGTGACGGTCGTAGCTTTTGCATCGCAGATCTACCGGGCATCATAGAAGGGGCGGCTGAAGGAAAAGGATTGGGGCATCGTTTTTTACGACATATCGAACGCAATGCCGCTTTGCTTTTTTTAATTCCAGCCGACAGCGCCGACCATAAAAAGGAGTTCGATATTCTGGTGAACGAACTGGAAAAATACAATCCCGAATTATTACATAAAAAATTTGTGATCGCCGTAAGTAAAAGCGATATGCTCGACGCCGAACTAAAAGAAGCGATCGCCAGCGAATTGCCCAAGAATATACCCCACGTATTTATTTCTTCTGTTACCCAACAAGGATTGATCGAATTGAAAGACCTGCTCTGGAAGATCGTAGACGAGCCTGTACTACCATGAAGCAACGCTGTTTATTTTGTCAACAAGAGATCGAACCCGTTCATGTACATGGACATTACCAATGCCCGGTATGTCACACCAATATAATGCCCTGCTGCGATGGAGATAATTGTGACACCAACCTCTTACTCAAGAATAACTCAGTAGGTTCGACCGACCGTATCACAGGCCGCTTTGAGGAGTGAGTTAACATCCGGCGCATCTTGCCATTTTTCCCAAAACATGACCCCTCCGGCAATATCCTTGGCCAGTTTGGCCTTTCGCTTTACCGTATACTGCCCATTGTAGTAAATAGTATAATTAGAAAAGGAACCCGCACTGACAATGGCCGAGTCGAGCTGTGCATTGCCGCCTTGCGACAAAATAGCGCGATAGGATAATACGGTATTGCTCTGGGTAATACCCGAAGGCCTTCCATAGGCAGGAATTCCTAATATGGCTTTGGAGGCAGGCATCCCCCGCGTAGTGATCCAGTACTGTAAACAAGTTTGTGCCAACGTAAGGTCGCTGTGATGTCGGTAGGGAACCGACGTACTAAAATCATCATAGGCCATAATATTGAAAAAATCCACTATCGGAAATAATTGATCACGAATAGCATCACGAATCCCTCCCGCATATTTACCGGCCGTAACCGCACAAGACAAATAATAGCGACCATCCCGATGCAACGAATCAGCCAGCTCGCTCATTAAGGCCGTAAAGGTAATATCGGTTCCATCACTGGTCGTAGGGAATTCCCAATCCATATCGACCCCATCGAGTTGCTGAGCACGCACTACAGACATGACCTCGCGAATAAAATTGGTTCGCCCCGTGGGAGTAGCGGCCATATTTTTAAAATGGGTCTTTCCATCTCCGCTCCCGTCGTTGATCCCCAGCAAGATCTTGGCGTTGTTCGACTTGGCCTTGGTAGCCACTACAGCAAGCGGAGCCGTATTACTGGTAGGAGGTGCCAGCGAGCCCGTACTGTTGACCTGATAAAACGCGTACACCACCACA
>JBIIHS010000027.1:0-11826 GCA_044235515.1 Chitinophagaceae bacterium
CCAGCACGCCTAGTAAAATAGGATTTGTCATAAGATTCAATTGTCCTGTAAAGATAGGAACTGCTTTTTTGCCACGGATAAAAAAAATCCCACCGATTTTTTGGAAACGGGTGGGATAAAGAATGTATTGATGGCTTACGATGCGCTGGCCTCGCTCACCGCCATACGCTTTTCGCGAATACGGGCGCTCTTTCCACTGCGAGAACGCTGGTAGAACAGTTTAGCACGACGCACATTTCCGGTCTTATGGAGCTCGATGGATTCAATATTGGGGGAGAAGAAGGGGAACACTCTTTCAACGCCTACTCCATCAGAGATTTTTCTAACGGTAAAACTGGCCGTATGACCGGAACCTTGTTTTTTAATGACATCTCCCTTGAAGGACTGGATCCTTTCTTTATTTCCTTCGATGATCTTATAGTTGACCGTAATGTTATCGCCGGGTTTAAAAGCAGGAAATTGCTTCTTGGCGGTAAGTTGTTCGTGTACGTAGGCAATGGCGTTCATGATCCTCTGATTTAAGGGAGGCAAAGGTAAGGAAAATCAGTCGAATATGCAAGAATCTAGATTGTAATTGACGGGTGGGTAAAAAAAAGCCCGCTGTTCTTACAACGGGCTCAAAATCATTTGATTAAAAAGGAGTTTTCGCTGCCGATTTACCGCGCTACGTTTACAGCTCTTTTTTCTCGGATCACGGTCACCTTGATTTGGCCCGGAAAGGTCATTTCCGTTTGGATCTTTTGGGCAATTTCAAAGGATAGACGATCTGAATCTTGGTCGCTTACCTTCTCGGCCTCTACAATAACCCGTAATTCGCGACCGGCTTGAATGGCATAGGCCTTCTCTACCCCGGTGTAGGCCATGGCCAGATTCTCGAGGTCTTTGATCCGTTGCAAATATTGTTGCATGATCTCTCTGCGCGCTCCGGGGCGGGCTCCACTGATCGCATCGCAGGCCTGGATAATGGGAGAGATGACGAACTGCATTTCTGCCTCGTCGTGGTGCGCGGCAATCGCATTGACCACTGCAGGGTTCTCTCCATATTTCTCAGCGAGCTTGGCACCCAGCAAGGCATGGCTCAGTTCGCTTTCTTCGTCGGGTACTTTACCAATATCGTGTAATAGGCCGGCTCTTTTAGCCAATTTGGGATTGAGCCCGAGTTCTGCGGCCATAGTGGCACAAAGATTAGCGGTCTCTCGGCTGTGCATCAACAAGTTTTGGCCATATGAGGAGCGGAAACGCATTCTTCCGACCATGCGGATCAGTTCTTTGTGTAACCCGTGAATGCCTAATTCGATGACCGTCCGTTCTCCGATCTCCATAACCTGCTCTTCGATCTGTTTTCTGGTCTTTTCAACCACTTCCTCAATGCGGGCCGGATGGATACGGCCATCACTGACCAGGCGTTGTAAACTGAGTCTGGCGATCTCGCGGCGTAGGGGATCAAAGCTCGAAAGCAAGATCGCTTCCGGAGTGTCATCTACGATCAGGTCTACTCCGGTAGCCGCCTCAATGGCACGGATATTTCGGCCTTCGCGACCAATGATCTGTCCCTTGATCTCATCGCTTTCCAGGTGAAAGACCGTAATGGAGTTTTCAATGGCTTGTTCGGCCGCCGTGCGCTGTATGGTTTGAATGATGATCTTGCGCGCTTCTTTTCCGGCTTTTTGTTTGGCTTCTTCGATTATCTCTTGTTGCAAGGCAAGCGCCCGGGTCTGCGCCTCGTTCTTTAGACTTTCCAATAATTGGTTACGAGCATCCTCGGCCGAGAGGTTGGCGATCTTTTCTAAACGGCGTACATGCTCTTCTTGATGCTTTTCGAGTTCGGCCCGCTTTCCGTTGACAAGTTCAATTTGCCTGTTTAAATTTTCTTTGATGGCCTCATTCTCTTTTAGCTGCTTATCGAGGTTATTCTCTTTCTGGTTTACAGACTGCTCCTTTTGGCGGATCCGGTTTTCTGCATCGTTGATCTTCTTATTACGCTCGAGTGAATCGCGCTCGTGTGTCGCTTTTAGCTGCACGAATTTCTCTTTGGCTTCGAGCTCCTTTTCTTTTCGAATGGTCTCGGCCCTTAGCTCGGCTTCTTTGAGAATGGTTTGTGCCTGAATTTCGGCTTCCTGAACTTTTTTGCTGCTAGACTTAGAGAAGATGAGGCGGCCAGCCAGGAGGCCAATTGCTCCGGCGAATACGCCCACCAGGGGGTACAATATATTGGGGTCCATTGATGTGTAGGTTTAGGGGGTTCACAATACTTGTTCGGGTCCTGTTTTATACGGCAGGAGCCTATCGAACGGTTCCGTAAAGTTACAAAAAAAGATGGGTTGGCCCCCGTCAGCGCTTATTTATTTCGGCATCGAGTAATTGCTCCAGAAGCTGGAGCTCTTTTGCCAGGTCTTCTTGTTCGGCAGAAGAGGTCTGTGCCAAGTCTTCCTGCTCGGTCGAAGCCGTCGGTTCTGGTTCCGGCTGGTTGGCATACCACAAGATCGTCATCGCTAAATAATCTTGCATATCCTTGCCGCCGTACAGCTTTTTGAACTCGGCCAATTTCTGGTTGATCGTTTGCAGGTTACGAAGAACTAGTTCCTGATGACGCGGTTCTACCTTGATAGGATAGGTGCGGTCTCCGATTTGAGCAGCTATGGCTTTTAGTTCTTCGCTCATGGGGTTAATTGCCCAACTGACTAATGCAGCGGTCGATTTCTTTTATGTAATGATTGATCTTTTTCTCAAAGGCAGCCTTTTCTGACTCGCTCAATGAGGTCGTCTTTAGCTTGGCTGCCGAAAGCTGTGTGTTCAATACTTCTTGTTGAGATCGTTCCTGGGCAAGTAGACCCTTGAGCTTTTCTATTTCGCTGGTCAGCAGTTGTTTTTCTTGCATCAAGGCATGATACTGCCCGAGCAGCGAGGCTAGTTTTTCCCTGATCCGTATTAATGCTTCGGGGTTGCTCATTGTCTAACTAAAACGTCGAGTTCTTTTTCCAGCGTTTTGATAATGGTATCGATCCAGTTCTCGATCTCTTTGTCTGTAAGCGTTTTTTCAGGGTCCGAGAAGATCAGGTGTATGGCGATCGATTTTTTACCGACACCCAATTTATCACTCTCGAATATATCAAAGACTTTGATATCCTGCAGTGTTTTGATCCTGATCTTTTCCAGACAGCCCTGTATGCTATTCCATGGCAGAGAGGTCGGAACCACCAAGGCCAGGTCTCGTTCTACCGACGGAAAACGAGGCAGTTCTCGAATGCGGATCGGCTGGCCGGCGGCCAGCGTTATCAATAATTGCCAATTGAGTTCGGCATAGTACACAGCTTGCTTGATCCCAAAGCGACGAGAAAGGCCTTCGGTAACTACACCGGCCGATCCCAGTTCTTTCCCTTGCGCAGACCAGCGGATGGCCTGCCCTAAAGTGGGGTGCTCTTCAGCTTGAGAGGCTGCACTGAGTCCCATGGAAGAGAGAAGCAGGTCTACCATACCCTTAATGGTAAAAAGATCAACGGGGCTGCTCTTTTCTTGCCAATGCGTGGCATTTCGTTGACCCGTTAGCACCAGGCAAAGACGTTGTTCCTCGTTGTAGCCCCCTTGTGCTCCCTTGGAATAGACCGTTCCAAATTCAAACAGACGAAGATCGAGGTTGCGGTGGTTAAGATTGTGGCTGACCACTTCGAGAGCCGTGTGCAATAGGGAGGGTCGCAGCGTGTTGAGTTCGGCACTGAGACTATTGATCATAGTGACCAAATGCTCGGTAGGCTCAGCAAAGTAGTGACTGTTGGTGATCGAGTTGGTCATCATTTCGTGATAACCGAGTCCGGCCAATTGGTTCGCTATCTTTTCGCGCAGCGTTTCTTTAAAAGCGTAGTTGGGGCTCTCTACGGCAGGAGAAAGGGTGATCGCCGTGGGAATGGCGATATTATCCAATCCGTCTATGCGGAGGATCTCCTCAATCAGATCGGCCGGCAAACTAATATCGGGTTTGTGATACGGGACGCTTACCAAGATTCCATGGTCATCAGATCGATCGATGCCAAAGCCAAGACTGGTCAAGATGCCGGCAACGGCTTGATGGGAGTATTTTTTACCACTGATCTTTTTCAGGTATTCCCAGCCAAGTGTAACCTTTTTTTGGGGTTGAGGTGCTGCATATTGGTCCACCGGGGCGCTTACTACCTGGCCTCCGGCCATATCACAGATCAGTTGAGCGGCTCGTTGCAAAACGGGAATCGTAGCCGCAATATCAGTTCCCTTTTCGAAGCGCAAGGCAGCATCGGTGCGCAATTGATGACCAAAGGACGTCTTTCGTATAGAGATCGGATCGAAAAAAGCACTCTCTAAAAAAAGAGCTTGCGTGCTTTCGCTAATGCCACTATCCAATCCGCCATAGACGCCAGCCATACAGAGGGGGCGATCTGAATTACAGATCATAAGATCTTCTCTATTCAATGTACGCGCAACACCATCGAGAGTTACGAAGCGAGTCTGCGCATCCAGATTTTTGACTACGATCTGATCGCCTTCTATAGCCAACCGATCAAAGGCATGCAGGGGTTGTCCTGTCTCGTGTAAAACATAGTTGGTGATGTCTACGATATTGTTGATCGGCTTTACACCAATGGCTTTGAGTCGTTGCACCATCCAGCGTGGCGAGGGGCCAATCTTGATCCCATCGATACAAAGTCCACTGTAGCGAGGACAAGCGGTATGGTTTTCGATAGTGACTTGTATGGGGCAGACGGATTTTTGGTCCGAAAAAGACAATCGGGCCGGAAGGCGGGGTTGCCAATTTTTTTGATGATGATGATTCATATAGGCGCATACGTCACGCGCTACGCCCCAATGACTCATGGCATCCATTCGGTTGGGTGTAAGCCCTATTTCAATGATCGTATCTCGATAAGGCTTAAAAAAATCAGCGGCAGCTGTTCCGGGTACGGCCTCTGCGGGCAAGACCAAGATGCCGGCATGCGAATCACCCAATCCGATTTCATCTTCCGCGCAGATCATGCCCTGGCTTTCCTCTCCTCTGATCTTTGCCTTTTTCATTGTGAGCGGATCACCACTGGTTGGATAGATCGTTGCACCCACCGGGGCTACGATTACTTTTTGGCCGACGGCCACATTCGGGGCTCCACAGACGATCGAAAGTAATTGACCTTCTCCGACCGATACCTTGGTCAGGGTTAATTTGTCGGCATTGGGATGTTTTTCGGTAGAGAGGACCTCGCCGATCAGCAGTCCTTGTAATCCTCCTTTTACTTCTTCGTATAAACTTATTTTTTCTACTTCGAGTCCAATGGAAGTGAGGATCTCGCTAAGCTGCTCTACCGGTATCGGTTCGGGCAGATAATCCAATAACCATTGGTAAGAAAGGGTCATAGAACAAGAAGAATTTTCTGGTTGCGAAGATAAAGGAAACAGAGAACTGGGCGATTACATGCGATAACAAACCGCATTGATATTCATTCCGGCCCCGACCGAGGCGAATAGTACGACATCGCCGGGTTGCAGATCGTGTACGTCCCACTGTCCTTTTTTTACCATATCGAATAAGGTCGGGATGGTGGCTACCGAACTATTGCCCAGTTTGTGTATGTTCATAGGCATGATATGCTCGGGTAATTCTTTCTTGCCGTATAGCTTATAAAGTCTTTTGATGATGCCCTCGTCCATTTTTTCGTTGGCTTGGTGCAGAAATACTTTTTTAAGTGCCTCGATGGGAATGCCCGCTTTATCGAGGCAATCTTTCATGGCCGCCGGTACGTGTTGCATGGCATATTCGTATACTTTACGCCCTTTCATCTTAATATAGCGTACATGCGGATCGGCTTCGGGTAAATTACTTTTTCCCAAAAAAAGATAATAGGCCTCTTCGGTGCAGTGGCTTTGAACGCTGCAAGAAAGGATGCCGGCTTGCGTGTTATCGGGTGGCCTTCCTTCGAGCACGGCCGCCCCGGCTCCATCAGCAAATATCATGCTGTCTCTGTCGTATCGGTCTACGACGCGGCTAAGGGTTTCGGTGCCGACCACTAGTGTTCGCTGCGCGACGCCGGCTTTAATGAAGGCATCAGATTGGATGACGCCCTGCAACCAGCCCGGGCATCCGAATAATATATCGTAAGCGACACACTGTGGATTGCGAATACCCAGTGCATGTTTAACGCGACTGGCCAAGGCGGGCAAGATGTCGGTTTGGATGGTATGGCTGATCACATTGCCGAAATTATGCGCCACAATGATCTGGTCGAGTTGCTCCGGATCGATCCCGCTATCGGCAATAGCGCGTCTGGCGGCCTCAATGGCCATATCGGAAGAATTCATCTCTTCGCTGGCATAACGTCTCTCTTCGATACCCGTAATCTCCTGAAATTTTTCAATGATCTCGCTGCCGGGGGCCTCTATACGCGTGCCTTCCTCGCCATAAAAGGACTGTTGGGCAAAGTCTTTATTTTCTTTGACGACAGGGGGAATAAAACAACCCGTTCCGGTAATGACAGTTCGTTGTTGCATATACTCAGCGTATCATGATCGTTTTGATCGGTCTTTTGTAAATATAACCTTAAAAGAGAATAACGGACGTTAGCGCAAAGCCACTTGCAAATAAGTGCTTATTTTTATAGCTGAAAACAAATCTATATGCCAACGTCATTGCTAAAAGGTAAAAAGGGGATCATATTTGGAGCGCTCGATGAACGTTCCATCGCTTGGAAAACGGCCCTTCGTTGTCACGAAGAGGGCGCTCAGCTGGTACTGACCAATGCCCCGGTGGCCCTGCGGATGGGCGAGATCAATAAGTTGTCGGCGCTATGCGGCAATGCTCCCGTTATTGGCGCCGATGTAACCAATATGGACGACCTGAAGAATCTTTTTGAGCAATCCATGACCCATTTTGGCGGCAAGGTCGATTTTGTATTGCATTCCATCGGGATGAGTTTGAATGTTCGAAAAGGCAAGCATTATACCGAGATGAACTACGATTGGAACGCCAAGACACTCGATATTTCGGCCATGAGTCTGCATCGTGTCTTGCGTACGGCCTGGGATCTAGATGCGATCAACGAATGGGGTAGTGTAGTGGCCCTGAGCTATATCGCTGCGCAGCGTGTCTTTCCAGATTACAACGAGATGGCCGATGCCAAGGCATTGCTCGAAAGTGTTACCCGCAGCTTTGGGTATCATTATGGCGTAAAAAGAAAAGTGAGGGTCAATACCATTTCCCAGTCGCCAACCCCCACTACGGCTGGCAGCGGGGTTAAAGGGTTCGATGGATTTTTACAATACGCAGAATCGATGAGTCCCCTTGGTAATGCAGGGTCCGGTGATTGCGCCAATTATTGCGTAACCTTATTTAGTGACATGACCCGTTACGTGACTATGCAGAATCTTTTTCACGACGGTGGGTTCAGCTTTACCGGTGTAACGCAGCAGGTGATCGATAAAATGGGGAAAGACTGACGGGTCAGTACTCGTCTTCGTTAAATAGAAAATCGTCTTGTGTGGGATAGTCGGGCCAAATGTCCTCGATGGTCTCATATACATCGCCCTCATCTTCTAGTTCCTGTAAATTCTCTACTACTTCGATGGGAGCGCCCGAACGAATCGAATAATCGATCAGTTCGTCTTTGGTGGCAGGCCAGGGTGCGTCTTCGAGGTAAGAGGCCAGTTCTAATGTCCAGAACATATGGATACGTTTAGTAGGTAATGGAAGCCTATTTTTGCGCAAATGTAGTAGGATTGGGCTATTTTCCAAATAACCTTTGTTCTTTTGGATGAACGGCTTGATTTTTTTTGATAGTTTCGATCAAGATTTTTATCACAATTGTTAAACGTAAGTTCCCTTTATAAGCGTTATGGCACCCTCGAAATTCTGCGGGGGCTCAGTTTGCAAGTGCCAAAAGCCCAGGTAGCCGCGATCGTAGGCCCTTCCGGCTGTGGGAAAAGCACCTTGTTGCACCTCATTGGCACCCTGGACAGGCCCGACAATGGAAAGGTAGAGATCAATGGCACCGATGTGTTTCGATTATCTTCTCAAAAACTGGCCGCTTTTCGAAATAAGCACATTGGATTTGTTTTCCAATTTCATCATTTGTTGCCCGAATTTAGCGCACTCGAAAACGTATCGATTCCTGGCTGGATAGCCGGTCGTTCCAAAGGCGAGGTAAAAGAAGAAGCCGTTCGATTGCTGGATACCTTGGGACTTTCGCATCGTCTCGATCATAAGCCCGCTGCTCTTTCAGGGGGCGAACAACAACGTGTGGCTGTAGCTCGTGCCCTTATCAATCGACCCGATATAATTTTGGCCGATGAGCCCAGTGGCAATCTCGATTCCATACATGCGCGAGAATTACACCAGCTATTCTTTTCGCTTCGGGATAAAACCGGTCAAACCTTTTTAGTGGTAACGCACAACCAAGAATTAGCGGGTCAGTGCGATAAGGTCTGGACCATGAAAGATGGCATGCTCTTGGACAATTAGCCGATCCGGGGCTTCCAGATGATCTCTTCAACGCTGGATTGATGACCAGTAAAACGAGCCAATACGAACAGATAGTCACTTAGTCGATTAAGGTATTTTACAACCAGTTCATCTACGGCGATTCCCTCGTATTGCATGCGAACACAACAGCGCTCGGCTCTGCGACAGATACAACGTAATACATGTAAATGCGAAACGGCCACCTGGCCGCCGGGCAAGATAAAATGTTTCATGGCCGGCAGCAGTTCGGTCATGCGATCGATCTCTTTTTCCAATAGATGAATATCTGCTTCTTTGAGATCGGGCAGGGCCATACCGGGTGCTTTCTCCGGATCGCAGGCCAGGGACGAGCCTACGGTAAACAGCCTGTCCTGCACCTCGGATAATATGGTCCGGGCACTCGGATCGGTCAAGAGGTCACGACAAAGACCCACGTAGGAATTCAGTTCATCGACCGTGCCGTAGGCCTCTATGCGAAAATGAGATTTGGGCACTTTGGTGCCTCCGATAAGAGAAGTGGTTCCGTCGTCTCCGGTCTTGGTGTAGATCTTAAGTGCCATGCCTATTCGTTAATTGCAGTGTAGGGCTGCAAAGTAACGTAACAACGCGCCTGCACGAAGGTTCAGTCAGCAAGAAAAATATCTTGTTTAAGCTTTGGCGAATTTGGCATTGAGCTGGTCGGTCTCAATAACCCCGTCTCGCAGCCGGACAATGCGGCGGGAGTGGTTGGCAATATCTTCTTCGTGGGTGACGATCACAATGGTATTTCCGTTTTTGTAGATCTCCTCAAAAATATCCATGATCTCTTGCGACGTTTTTGTATCGAGATTCCCTGTGGGCTCATCGGCTAAGATAATGGCCGGATCATTGACCAGCGCGCGAGCGATGGCCACGCGTTGGCATTGTCCGCCGGAGAGTTCGTTGGGGCGGTGATGACTGCGGTCGGTCAGCCGGACCATGTCGAGCATCTGCATGGCTTTTTGAGTACGCTCTTTTTTACCCATGCCGGCATACACAAGTGGCAAGGCCACATTTTCGGCCGCAGTAAGTCGGGGCAATAAGTTGAACTGTTGAAATACAAAGCCGATCTCTTTGTTCCTGACCTCGGCCAACGAGTCGTCGGCCATCTTGCTGACATCATTATTGTTCAATACATACCGTCCTTCTGTCGGCGTATCGAGACAGCCGATAATGTTCATCAGGGTACTTTTTCCCGAACCGGACGGACCCATCAGCGACACATACTCGTTCTTGAAAATATCCAGCGAAAGGCCTTTCAGTACAGGTAATTCCTGCTTGCCCATGAAATAACTTTTCTTGATCTGCTCCAGGTGAATGATGCCTTCTGCCATAGCTAGTTTTTGAATCCGGAGACAAAGATAACCCATCCCTTTTAGCTATCTTCGTGCCGATGGATAAGAAGAAGCAAATTGTGATGAGCGGTATCCGTCCCACGGGGTTTTTGCACCTCGGTAATTACTTTGGGGCGGTGCGCAACTATGTGCGTCTGCAACAGGAGTACAGCTGCTATTTTATGGTAGCTGACTTGCATTCCCTTACCACGCATCCCGATACGAACGAATTAAAAGAGCATGTATATCGTGTTCTCTCGGAGAACATAGCCTGTGGTCTCGACCCGGAGCAGGCGGTCTTGTATTGCCAAAGCCATGTGCCAGAGACCGCAGAGCTCTATTTGTTACTCAATATGTTGGCCTATGTGGGTGAACTAGAGAAGACGGTCACGTTCAAGGATAAGGTTCGTCAGCATCCCGACAATATCAATGCCGGATTGTTGACCTATCCCGTATTGCAAACGGCCGATATCATCTTGCACCGGGCCGCCCTGGTGCCCGTTGGAAAGGACCAGGAGCAACATCTCGAAATGGCTCGCAATTTTGTCAAGCGCTTCAATCACCGCTATGGAGAGGTGTTCCCCGAACCGCAGGCCTTTAATTTCGGAGAAGAATTGCTTAAAGTACCCTCGTTGGATGGCACCGGTAAAATGAGCAAGAGTGAGAATCAGTATGCTACTTTATATCTGGGAGATAGCGACGAAATGATCAAGAAGAAGATCATGCGGGCTAAAACGGACGCCGGTCCATCGGCACCCAATACGCCTAAGCCGGATTACATAGTCAATTTGTTTCAGTTGATGCAACTGGTCAGTGCACCCGCCACCTTGGCGCAATTTGAGAGTGCCTACATCGATGCCTCCATTCGCTATGGCGATATGAAATCTCAATTAGCCGCCGACATGATCCGTTTTATAGCGCCCATTCGCGAGAAAGCCCTGTCACTGCAGCAAGACAAGGATCATCTGCAACGCGTGATGCGACAAGGGGCAGAAAAGGCGCGTGAGAGTGCGGCCCGAACGCTCCAGTTGGTCAAAGAATCTATGGGGCTCAATTATTATTGAATTTCCCTAATTTTAACTCCCTTCAAAAAATAAGGCCCCTTTTCAGGCAACCTCTCATGGCAAAAGCAAAAAAACCAAAGCATATCGCAGTAGCCGGTAATATCGGTGCCGGTAAGACTACCCTCACCGAACTACTCAGCAAGCATTATAAATGGATCCCCCATTTTGAGGATGTCGACCACAACCCTTATTTGATGGACTTCTATGAGGACATGCCGCGCTGGAGCTTTAACTTACAGATCTATTTTCTGAACAGCCGTCTTCGCCAGTTGGTCGAGATACAACAAGGGACCGAAACGGTCATCCAGGATCGTACCATCTACGAAGATGCCAACATCTTTGCCCCCAACCTGCATGAGATGGGATTGATGAGCAAACGCGATTTCGATAACTATTACCATTTTTTCCAAACGCTTAAGTCCCTGGTACAGCCACCCGATCTGCTTATTTATTTGCAGGCCTCGGTCCCTACCTTGGTAGGACAGATCCAAAAGAGAGGACGAGATTATGAGGAGAATATCCGGCTTGACTATCTTAAGAAACTGAACGAGTACTACAACAAGTGGATCGGTGAGTACAAAGAAGGAAAATTATTGGTGATCGATGTTGACAAGAACAAATTTGCCGAACGCGACGAAGATCTCGGCGATATCATCACCAAGGTCGATGCTGCGCTGTACGGATTATTCTAAATAATCAGTTGCATGAAATACCATCGTTTACCTGCGGAATTATTCCGCAAGAATCGTTCTCGCTTTGTAAAGGAATTGCCTTCTCGAACCATTGCCATTTTTGTCAGCAACGACCAGTTTCCCGCTAACGGTGACGCCCTGCATGGTTTCAAGCAGAATAGCGACCTCTATTGGCTAAGTGGTATTGAGCAAGAAGATAGCATGGTGATCCTCTTTCCCGATCATCCGGATAAACGCTATCGCGAAGT
>JBIIHS010000028.1:0-11657 GCA_044235515.1 Chitinophagaceae bacterium
ATGTGATCGAATCTATCATCATCAAATACGCATAAAACGGCCCATGACCCCTTTTCTCATCTCCATTATCGTGCTAGCCCTGGTATTCGACTACATCAACGGCTTTCACGATGCGGCTAACTCGATTGCCACGGTCGTATCTACGAAAGTATTGACACCGTTTCAAGCAGTATTGTGGGCTGCTATTTTTAACTCGATCGCTTATTTTATTTTTAAGGACCATGGTGTAGCTAACACAGTTGCCAAAACAGTGGATGCCTCCAAAGTGGAATCAGCCGTAATGATGAAGGTGATCTTTGCAGGTCTTATTGCGGCCATTGCCTGGAATTTATTTACCTGGTGGTTCGGTATACCCTCTTCGTCCTCGCATACGCTGATCGGTGGTTTTGCAGGAGCGGGCATTGCTGCTGCAGGAATTGATGCGGTCAATTCTGCGGTCATTCTAAAAACCGTAAGCTTTATTTTCTTGGCGCCTTTAGTGGGTATGCTGATGGCCTTTATTATGTCGCTATGGTTCTTGAGTTCTTTTCGTAAAGATTGGACCTCCAAGATCATTTCTGCTTTGGTTATCGGTTATGTTATTTATTTTTTACAAGCCAATCTGATCACCGATCCGGCAAAACTGGCCGGTAAGACAGATTATAAGGACTATTGGGTACAGGTTATTTTCTATTCAAAGAACTTCAAGTGGATCCTATTAGCGCTGATCTTACTGACCATGGCCATCTTTGCTTTGTACCTGAGTAAACTCAATGCTCACCGTTCAAATCTCTGGTTTAAAAAATTACAATTGGTCTCCTCAGCGGCCTTCAGCATTGGTCATGGTGGTAACGACGCGCAAAAAGTTATGGGCATTATTACAGCTGCCCTTATTGCCGGGGGTAACATTACCAGCTTCGAGGAAATGCCCCAATGGGTCCCCATTGCTTGTTATGCAGCCATCGGATTAGGTACCATGAGTGGGGGCTGGAAGATTGTCAAGACCATGGGTACCCGTATTACCAAGGTGACTCCCTTTGAAGGCGTCGCTGCCGAAACCGCCGGCGCCATTACCCTATTCATGACCGAGGCCCTCAAAATTCCGGTCAGCACTACTCACACTATCACCGGCGCTATCATGGGAGTCGGCGCTACCAAACGCTTATCGGCCGTCCGCTGGGGCGTTACCATCAATTTGATATGGGCCTGGATCTTGACCATTCCCGTTAGTGCCATGCTAGCCGGACTGATCTATTGGATCATGCGTTTCTTCTGATCTTTCGTAGCGAACTTTGCACAGAATTACGGAGTTTTGCCGAGCAACTTATCCTATGTCAAAAATTGTCGTTACCGGTGGCTGTGGCTACATTGGCTCTCACACAATCGTAGATCTGATCGAGCACGGATACGAGGTGATCTGTATCGATAATAATTCCCGTTCGCACGATGCGGCTTTGCAGGCCGTCAAGAGTATCACGGGCAAAACAGTAAAGCATTATAAGATAGATCTTTGCAACTACGACGATACACACGCCGTATTCGAAGAGCATCCCGATATAGCCGGGGCCATTCACTTTGCAGCGTATAAAGCCGTAGGTGAATCAGTAGAAAATCCGCTGCTGTATTTCGATAATAATCTTCAGTCACTGATCAATTTGCTCAAATGCATCGATGAGTTTGGCGTTTCACATTTTGTTTTTTCTTCTTCTTGCACCGTCTATGGAAACCCCGATCAACTTCCTGTAACGGAGACTACACCGATCAAAAGAGCTGAATCCCCATACGGATCGACCAAACAGATCAGCGAGCAGATTATACAAGATTATGCACGAAATGCTGCCGCCACCCATATCTTACTTCGATATTTTAATCCGGCTGGAGCCCACCCCTCGGCAATGCTGGGAGAACTCCCTTTGGGTAAACCCCAAAATTTGGTCCCCGCCATTACCCAAACAGCCATTGGCAAGATCGATAAGTTGATGGTACACGGTACCGACTACCCTACCCGCGATGGCTCCTGCATCAGAGATTACATTCATGTCTGTGATCTGGCCCATGCCCATACACTGGCCCTTCGCTATTTAGAGCAAGAACGTAACAAAGAGGCCTGTGAAGTTTTTAATTTAGGGACAGGAACGGGCAATACAGTTCTCGAAGCGATCAACGCCTTTGAAAAAGCCAGCGAAAAGCCACTTCGCTACGAGATCGGACCCCGCCGTTCGGGTGATGTAGTGGCCATTTATGCCAATAATGACTTGGCCAAAGCGGTCTTGGGCTGGCAGCCCCGTTACACACTCGAAGATATTATGCGCACGGCTTGGGTCTGGGAACAAAAACTCCACGATAAAAAGACCGTATTTAGTGCATAAATCGGGCACTATATTTTTTTTGTCTTAACCCCCTGCGCTTACATTTGCTCATATGCTAAAAGACATACAATCGACCGGAAATAAAGACACCCGAAGTGGTTTTGGAGATGGCATTGTAGAGGCCGCACGCAAAAATGCCAACATCGTTGCACTTACTGCAGACCTAGCAGGTTCGCTAAAACTCAATCAGTTCATGAAAGAGTTTCCCGACCGTTTTATTCAATGTGGTATTGCCGAAGCCAATATGATCGGGGTTGCCGCCGGTCTCACCATTGGAGGCAAGATCCCGTTTACGACCACCTTTGCTAATTTTTCTACCGGCCGTGTTTACGACCAGATCCGCCAAAGTGTGGCGTACAGCGAAAAAAATGTAAAGATCTGTGCCTCGCATGCCGGTCTTACGCTGGGTGAAGACGGAGCCACGCACCAGATCTTGGAAGATATTGGGTTAATGAAGATGTTACCCGGTATGACCGTAGTAGTGCCTTGCGACTATGCACAAACAAAAGCAGCTACCGAAGCTATTGCCGACTATAAAGGCCCTGTTTATTTACGCTTTGGTCGTCCGGCCTGGCCCATTTTTACCAGCACCCTCCCCTTTGAAATTGGCAAGGCCCAGTCTTTTTCTACCGGTAGTGATATCAGCATTTTTGCCTGTGGTCATATGGTTTGGAATGCCATTCAAGCAGGCGCCATCTTAGAAGAAAAAAGTATTAGCGTAGAGGTTATCAATATTCATACCATCAAACCCCTTGACGAAGCAGCTGTTATTGCCTCTCTTAAAAAAACAGGCTGTGCGGTTACGGCCGAAGAGCATAGTATTTATGGGGGATTGGGCGATTCCATTGCGCAGGTCGCTGCTAAACATTGTCCCGTTCCTATCGAATACGTGGGTACGCGCGATACGTTCGGCGAGAGTGGTACCCCCGCCCAGTTGCTCAAAAAATATGGTTTGGACGTGCCCGATATAGTGGCTGCTGCCGAAAAGGCCCTTGGCCGTAAAGGTTAAACCTTGGGCTATCTTTAAGGTCTAAGATCTTTAGACCTGCATGGCCGACCACGCTGATATTGACCTTTTACATCGTTTTCGGGTACCCGCTACCCGCGAGGCCGCCTTTACCGATCTGATAAAAAAGTACCAGGAACGACTTTACTGGCATATCCGACGCATGGTCGTATCGCACGAAGATGCCAACGATCTCTTACAAAATGTATTGATACGGGTTTGGAATGCGCTCGAAAAGTTCAGAGAAGAAAGTCAACTGTACACCTGGCTTTACCGTATTGCCACCAATGAATGTCTTAGCTTTTTGGAGCAACAAAAGAAAAAAGTCACCTTGGCGCTCAGTGATGATGAGAACGGAATGGAGCGACAACTGAAAGCAGATACCCACTTCGATGCGAACCAGTTGGAGTGGAAGTTACAGCTGGCTATTCAGCAGTTGCCCGAAAAACAAAGACTGGTCTTTTCGTTGCGCTACTTTGATGAGATGCCCTACGAAGAAATGAGTAAGGTCTTGGATACCAGTGAGGGAGCGCTAAAGGCCAGCTATCATCATGCGGCTAAAAAAATAGAACGATTTTTACTGGATCATTAAACTTACCCTTTCGTAATCAGGTCATAAAAACAATGTCCGAACAGCAACATATAAAAGAAGAATTAGGCACCTTGGCCCCGGGCCTTCCTGTGCCCGCCCCCGCCATGCCGTTTGCCGTGCCACCCGGCTACTTTGAACAACTCCCGGCAGCAGTGCTGGAACGGATTCGCTTAGAACAAGATGAAATACCCGAAGTGCTGCGGTCCTTGAAAGAAAAGAATGCATCACAACCCGGCTGGCCCTTTCAGGTTCCTACGGGCTACTTTGAGCAGCAAGAGCACCATCGTACACCTCAGCAAACTGCTACTACAACCCAAGAGCAAACCCCGGTCGTATCGCTGCATAAAAGACCTTTTATAAAATGGGTCGCCGCTGCCGCTATCTTATTATTGATTATTGCAGGGGGGCGCTGGTACCAGCAACGCCAACATCCCGATATTGAAACGGACCCAGGCAGTTGGGTAAGGAAAGAGATAGAAGGAGAGTCAATCGACAAGATAGAAAGTTATGTAGAAGCTAACCTGATCGAATCGGTAGTCTTAAATACAGACGATAAAAAAGAAATTGCCCTGCTGACAAAAGATATCTCACAAGAGGAGATCTTATACCTCCTAAGCGAAACAGCTCCTCTCTCTACTTCCGGTAACGAACCGATAGGACAACAAAAAATATTGAATTGATGAAGAAAATAATTTTAATTCTCTTCGTACTCCTAAGCACGGTAACGACACAGAATATCCAAGCACAACCCCCAGGACCAGGGCTAGAGGGGCCTCCCGATGGAGCGCCCGGAAAAAGAATGGCAGAGCGAATGGCCATGTTCATTGAAAGAAAGATGCGACTCAGTGAACAAGAGCGCAATCAATTTATTCCGGCCTTTCTTCGCTACGAAAAAGAATACCGCGATACCCTGCGATCCAATCGACAAGATCGCTTATTACTACAGCAACGGCTTATTGAGTTGCAAGTCCGTTACCGAAAAGAATTTGCCCCTATGGTAGGAGATCGTCGCGTGATCGAGATCTACGATCTGCAACAATATTTTATTCGTACCCTGCGCGACCTGCAACAAGAAAGACGGGGTGGTCCAGTTAATCGGCGTCCGCCGCCGCCTGGTCGCGGGTTACATCCGGGTCACAGATAAGAGGATCCTCGCTAAACGATCATCATCGCTGATATACGGCATTGGCCACATCATGATAAAAAAGAAACTGCCAGTGTTCCGCCTCTGCAGTTTCCCACCACTGCGCTCTTAACTGCATGGCCTTTTTGCCATCTTTATCGTACTTGGCAACAAAACGATGCCTCATTTGCTGTAATTGCGGCGCTTCATCTCCTCCATAGAATACCGTCTGACCTCCTTCCCTTATCCAGATAGCCTGATGAAAGGGGCAATGCCCGCCGGTGGGTTCACAATAGATCGACTCACCGATAGTAGTGGACCCGTCGAGTAAGACCACCCGCTCATAGCGAGACAACCACTCCAACAAAGAAGGTAAATAGGAAGATGAATGAGTGGCGCTTGCATAGGCAAGTTCTGCTCGCTGTACATAATAGGTCGCGTTCGGAAAAGAAGCCTTCCATGCAGACGCCTGATCAGCAACGTCGGAGGAGCGATATGCGATCCCACCGATATGGTCTTTATGAAGATGCGATAAGATCAATTTGGTGACTTGCTCCGGTCGAATGCCATGCGCTTTTAAGTGCCTGTGAATTTGTAATTCACCATTTATTTCGTACCCCAACCCGGCATCCAGCACAATTAGATCCGAAGCGGTCTTGACCAAAAAGGGTTGTATCTCTACCAACAAACTGCCGGCAGGACGCCCCGCCAATTGTTCTTTCGAGGCATCGAAGGGAACAAATACCTTGGTTTGATCTACCGTAAATTGTCCCTCAGATAATGGATAAACGACCATACGAATATTGCAAGATTAGCGAAGCACCATTTGGCGGTCGGCATCCAGCCGTACCAGGACAAACAGAAGCATAGTAAAGGTAAGTAACGAGGTGCCTCCATAACTAATGAACGGCAGGGGAATTCCAATCACAGGAGCCAATCCAATGGTCATGGCTACATTGATCACCACATGAAAGAAAAAAACAGCGAATACACCATAAGCATAGACACGACTAAAAACACTGCGTTGTCTCTCTGCGATCGTAATGATTTTGAGCAATAGCCATAGATATAAACCCAGTAACAATAAACTGCCGACAAAACCAAATCCCTCTCCCACGGTACAAAAAATAAAATCGGTACGTTGCTCCGGTACAAAATCATAGCGGGTCTGTGTGGCACTCAATAATCCCTTACCCCAAAAACCGCCACTACCAATAGCGATCTTGGATTGTCTTACATTATAGCTGCTGCCACTTTCCTTTTTCTTTTTGGTGTCCGCATCGGTTAAGACCCGTTGGTTAGGATCATAGGGATTGTCCTTACCAAAAAGATTGTAGATCCGCTCCACCTGGTGGCGCTGTAAGACATTCTCAAAGATCAACGGAACAGCAAAGCGTTGTATGCCCACTGCAATAGCCCAAAAAAAGAGGATCATTGTCAAGATCTGCCTTCTTCTTCTGATCTGACGTCGCGAAAACCAGATCAGCAACAGCGCAATACCGGTCAAGGCGAGGGCCAGAATATTGGGCGAAATCAAAATACTGGCAATAAAGAGTATCGCCAGTGAAATACCCAAGGTAGGGATCACCGAGGGCAATCCCTCGCGATACATGACCAGAAAGAAAGAAAAATAGACCAAGGCCAGTCCTGTCTCACTTTGTAAGATAGCCATACCTGCAGGTAACAGCACCAAGGCGGCTGCGATCAGTTGCGATCTGGAGGTGCTAAAATTGGTCTCAGGCCTCGATAAGTACTTGGCCAATGCCAAGGCAACAAAGAGCTTACAAAATTCAGCTGGTTGAAAGTTGAAAGCGCCTATACGAATTATCGATTCCGTTCCCTTAATACGCGAATGGAAAGGAAAGACCACTACTAAAAGCAGGATCCCGATCGCATACCAGAAGTTGGCCGTGGTTGGATAAAACTTACTGTCGGTGAGCAGAATAAAGAATCCGACCAACAAGGCGATCAGAAAAAAATAGAATTGCTTACTATAATCTGTCTTGAACGAGAGCAAGGATTGTAAAAATGGATCGCCCTCCTGATACGTTGCCGCAACAATGGCAGCTAACCCGATCAACACTAAGGCTAGATAGATCCAGATCAAACTCCAGTCGATGCCTTTTGATATAGCGGCAGATTGATTTCTCATCGCAAGATCTCCTTTTTTAATCCCAGTGATCGGTTGTCCGGTGTACGTGCGATCAAGACCTTTCGGACTTTTTCTTTTTGCAGCGGACCTGGCGACTTAGAAAAGGGAATAGCAGTAGCAAGGTTACGATGCAGCGGCTGCCTTAGGCTTGAATACCGTTCTATGTAGGCACTGTCTCTTGTGGTCTGAAACCATTTGAACGCCCGGATAGAATCTTCACGATACTGCAACCGTTTAAAATAAGCAGGCATTAGATTGGCAGCTTCAATGCGGGCCGAGTCGGCCTTACTACGTATCGACAGAGAATCGTTCAAGTATTTTTCCATCATCATGCGGGCAATAGGAGCCGCCCAGGTGGCTCCAAAACCTGCATTTTGCACAAAGACCGCAATGGCGATCTTAGGATTTTCTTTGGGGGCAAAACAAACGAACATCGAATTATCGGGCAATTTGATGCGACGACCATCCAAGACCGTATAGTTCTCGGCCGTACCCGTCTTGGCACAGACTTCAATTCCGTCAATTTGGGCCCCGCGCGCTGTACCCACCTTTACCACATCACTCATCCCCTCGATCACATCGTTAAAAGCAGCCTCCGGAATGTAGGTCAAGACATCATGTCGAATCTTATATCGATTCGTATACAGACTGTCTTGCTCTTGCTCATCTTCGATACGAGCCACAAAATGGGGTGTATAGTAGTAACCTTTATTGGCTATAATACACATGGCATTGGCCATTTGTAAAGGAGTGGCTTGCATTTTATCTTGCCCGATCCCTAAGGTCAGATTCGTACAAGAGGTCCATCTTCCGGCATTCTCCTTATTGTAGACCATCGTATCGGCAATACCACCGGCACTTTCACTAGGAAGGTCTACGCCTAATCGTACTCCCAGGCCAAAAGCGTTCATGTATTGTTTCCAATGTAAATAACCATCGTACACATTTTTGTATTTAGGATTGTCGACGGTCAAGCGGTAAATATGAGCAAAATAGGCGTTGCAAGAATTAGCAATGGCTAGTCGCACGTTGGCAGCGTGCCCGCCACCGGCATGCGTACACTCAGGTTTGCCATGACCACATTGCGTATACCGTCCCCCACAGGGATACCCATACGCAGGCGTAATTACTTTTTCATTCAACGCGATCAAGGCACCCAAGGGCTTGTATGTAGAACCGGGTTCGTATTTACCGGCAATGGCACGGTTAAGCATCGGCCCGGAGACATCGAGTTGCATCCGGCTAAAATTCTTGCTCCCCTCCGGACCCGACAAATCGTTGGGATTATAATTCGGCCCAGAGACCATTGACAAAATCCCCCCCGTACGCGGATCGATGGCAACAAGCCCCCCTACCTTATTGCTCATCAACTTTTCGGCCAGTTGCTGCAACTCGATATCGATATGAGTATGTAAGCTTCTGCCTGCCATGGCCGCCGTATCAAATTCTCCTTTTTCATAAGGCCCCACGATACGATTCTTATTATCCTTGATCATATACTGCACACCGCGTTGACCCATCAACACCGGTTCGTAAAAGGCCTCCAATCCGGTCTTTCCAATATAATCGCCCTGCCGATAAAAATTTTCAGAACGCTCAATGTCGCGCTTATCGGCCTCTCGCACATACCCTAAGATATGAGCAGCGGCTCCAAACGGATAGATCCGCAGTGGCCTCTCTACCAGGTTGAATCCGGGAAATTTCCAACTATTCTCCTCAAAGCGCGCTTGTAACTCTTGAGTAAGCATCGGTTTGAATACAGAGGGTCTTACCCGGGTATTTTTAAGGATGGCCTCGAGCATTCGTTCTCTGAAATCAGCCGTATCGATATTGAGCAAGCGGCAAAAATCGAGGGTATCGATTCCTTTTACCTCGGCAGGGGTCACCATCAGGTCGTAGATGATCGTGTTATTGAGAATAGCCCTTCCCTTTCTATCATAGATGATCCCTCGCTCGGGATAGATCACTTTCGCATACACAGCATTGTCCATGGCCAGTTGCTTATATCTACGATCGATCAACTGTAGATATATCAATTGTAAAATGATCACCGAAAAAGCGATAATAACAAGAACTCTGATGATATTGCTACGAGACTGATTATAAGCTGCCATGAATGAAAATTTTACCCGCCCACATTGGTCCTGAATCGCATGTTGCGCGGAAATAACAACTCAACGGTAAAGATGAGCAATAAAGAAATGGCGGTGGAGGCGATTAGTTTCAGCAGAAAATCGCTGAAACTACCAAAGCTCATCCATTCGAGCATCACCAGCCAAGCATGATGGAGTAACGTAAGGATCAGCACATAAATAAAATAAGGCGCCCATAATAAGGACTGAGGAGAGGGCTCCCGATAATTGAAATCGCCACTATCGCGTGGCGTCAACACGGCGATCAGGAATGGACGCACATAAGCGATCAATACACAAGCAGCAGCATGCAGTCCCGGTGTTTGTGTAAAATAATCTAGCGTGAGTCCGGTCATAAAGCCGATCACCAATAACCAACGCGGCGAAACGACAAAAGGCAGCCAAAGAATAAATAAAAAATAAAGGGAGGGGGAAATAAAGCGATGCAGATGTGGCACACGATTGAGCACATATACCTCAATCAATAAGAATAAGATAAACCGAAAGATATTTCTGAACAATTCACTCATCGAGGGTTACGTTTGGGATCTTCGATACGCTTTCGGGTTTGCTCATCGAGTTGGACCTGCTCGCTATACTGAAGGTTCTCGACCACAAAAACATACTGGAGATTATAAAAACGAGCAGCCGGCCGCACCTTCAGTAAAAAAAAGTTGGTCCCCGGATCACTCACGATCTCAGCGACCGTACCCACCGGATAACCGGGTGGAAAATTAAAGGAATAGCGACTGGTCTCCACGGAATCTCCCACTTGTACGGGAACACTCTTTGGTAATCCCTTAAGCAGTAACAGACCTGGATCTTCTCCATCCCACTCCAGTGTGCCAAAATCACCCGATTTTTTTAAGGCCACATTCACCTTTTGTCTGACATGCAACAAACTCATCACTTGTGCAAAGCGGGGACTTACATTGACCACCACGCCCACGGCGGCTCCTGTTGAGCTCAGCACCGACATATTCTCCGTGATACCATGCACCGATCCCCTATCGAGCTGAATATAATTTTTTTCACTGTTGGTGGAATTATAGATAACGGCCGCCGGACGAAAATAATAGCGACGATAACGATTCAAGGTATCGGAGGGCACCGTGTCCCGTACCAGTTGACGCGCCGTATCGACCTGGGCATATTGACGAGGTAACAGGTTAAATAAGGAATCATTCAATTGATGCACACGACGATTCTCTTCGCCCAATGCAAAGAAATTCTCTATTTTCTTGTAGCGGGCATTGACTTCTCCCGTCAACTCATTAGCGGATTGCGAGAATTGAGCTTGATGAAATTTATTGAAAGTATACAAGAACCAAAGAGAAACGACTTGCAGCAATAAAAATGTAAAGAAGGTAAAATAGCGACGAATAAATAAAATGACGTTACGCAACGAAGTACCAGTTTTAAAAGCCGCAAATTTATCTCATCACAAAGGGGTAACGATCGTAGTTCTTAAGGGCAATACCCGTTCCGCGCACGACGCTCTTGAGTGGATCGTCCGCCACATGAACCGGTAACTTGATCTTGGCACTGAGTCGCTTATCAAGACCCCGGAGCAAAGCGCCTCCACCGGTAATGTAGAGACCGCGACGATAAATATCGGCGGCCAGCTCAGGGGGTGTTTGCTCAAGCGCTTTCAAAATGGCTTCCTCTATTTTAAAGACACTTTTATCGAGAGCCTCGGCGATCTCTTGGTAACTGACCATGATCTGCTTAGGAATACCCGTTACCAGATCGCGGCCATTTACTGCAAAATCATCGGGTGGATTATCGATATCCTTCATCGCAGCACCCACTTGTATCTTTATCTGCTCGGCAGTACGCTCCCCGATCAACAACGAATGATAACGACGAAGTGCTTCCATGATATCAGCGGTAAATTCATCGCCCGCAATACGAATAGATTGATCACATACGATACCAGCCAATGCGATCACCGTAATACCCGTAGTACCTCCTCCGATATCAATGATCATGTTACCCACCGGTTCCTCTACATCAATGCCAATACCCAAAGCCGCGGCCATGGGCTCGTGAATCAGATATACTTCTTTGGCGCCTGCTTGTTCCGCACTGTCTCGCACGGCTCTTTTTTCTACTTCGGTGATCGAAGAGGGAATACAGATCATCATACGCCAACTCGGCGGCAACAAAGGTCTTTTGGGATAGACCAATTTGATGAGCTCGCGGATCATTAATTCGGCCGCATTAAAATCGGCGATCACCCCATCTCGAAGGGGACGCACGGTACGGATACTCTCATGCGTTTTCTCGTGCATCATCAATGCT
>JBIIHS010000177.1:0-3600 GCA_044235515.1 Chitinophagaceae bacterium
TTTACCATCGCCAACCTCTGCAACGGCATTGGCCCAGGACATGAGGAGTTTGGATTTTTCTTCTTGTGAGAGATTTGTGAGCGCTTCTTGGTACTCTGTGTTTAGCTCTTGTTGTCTTTGTAATGCCTTGGTTTTTTCGGAAATAGAGCTATTATTTTTATCCATTACTATGCATAAAACTTTTTTATACTCTTTAACTAAGCCATCGTAGTCACTGGCTTTTTTACTACAACTTACTACCAGTAGGGATGTGAGTAATAGGACTCCGAAAAATTGCATTGTTTTTTTCATATGATTGGTTTTATTGAGTACAAGATACATGATTTTTCTATTCTCTTACCTTATGTGATTTAAGCCTATTCTTTATTTTCCTTAAACTGTTTTTGGCCAAAGAAGTTTTATTACACTGGGCAATATGGGCTTTTTCTTGTTGCTGCTAACATTGTACCTTTGTCAAATGAGCGTACTGAAGCAACTGGCCGAATACTTATACCTGCGTCCGAAAGATCCCAACCGACCCAAGGACAAATGGATCGGTTATATGCATGGCATCAACCGGATCAGCATTTTTGTATTTATTCTTTGTCTTATGCTACTTGCGATCAAGCTGATCTGGTAATGCCGGAAATAATTAGGGTTGCAGCCTTGGATGAGGCTTGTCCGGTCGACCGAAGTAAGGCCTGCAGTTGCGCGTAATCTTCTTGAATCTGTTGTTGTTTTGTGCTATTGCTGAGTAATTCTTGCAGCGAGCGTTGCAGATTGTCCACAGTCAATTGGTCTTGTATCAATTCGGTAACGACCGGTTTGTTCATAATCAGGTTTACTAGGGAGATATACTTTACCTTGACCAATCTCTTTCCGATTTGGTAAGACAACCACGATCCTTTGTAGCATACGATCTGTGGAACTCCAAATAAGGCCGTTTCGAGCGTAGCGGTGCCTGATGTGACGAGTGCAGCTTTGGCCTGCCGCAGCAACGAATAGGTTCGATCGCTTACCAACTGTACTGTCGGAAAGGCCGCCAGCCATGGAGAATAAAATTCATCAGGTGTGCCGGGTGCTTTGGCTACAATAAATTGATGATCCGGAAAGAAGGAACTTACCTGTAGCATAATGGGTAGCTTCTTTGCGATCTCTTGCTGTCGGCTGCCGGGCAAAAGCGCAACAAGCGGCTTGTCGGTCAAGAGAGGATCAGGCGGCCGCTGTTTTGCCTGATCGACCACCTGAACAAGAGGATGGCCCACATAGGACACTGGCCACTGCCAACGGGTAGCAAAAAAATCTTTTTCAAAGGGAAGGATTACCAGCAACTGGTCGATGTATTGTTTCATTCCCTTGACCCGGTCTTCTTTCCAGGCCCAGACCTGCGGAGCAATGTAATAGACAACGCGCATTTTTTGGGCATGAGCCCACTTGGCGATTCTCAAATTGAATCCGGGGTAGTCGATACAGACTACTACATCGGGACAAAATTGCTCAATATCTTTTTTGCAAGCCCGAATATTGCGCAAGATCGTAGGCAGGTTCTTGATCACTTCGGCGAATCCCATAAAAGCCAAGTCGCGGTAATGCTTGACCAGGGTGGCGCCTGCTGCTTGCATTTTATCGCCTCCCCAGCAACGAATTACGGCTTGTGGATCTTGTTGGTGCAAGGCGGC
Source organism: Chitinophagaceae bacterium (assembly GCA_044235515.1). Taxonomy (GTDB): domain Bacteria; phylum Bacteroidota; class Bacteroidia; order Chitinophagales; family Chitinophagaceae; genus JJ008. The sequence continues at coordinate 1,659 of JBIIHS010000177.1, forward strand.
GATCAAATGACTTCCATGCAGATCGCCCGAGGCTTCTCCTGCTATAAGGTAATAGCGCATGAAATTAGTTGAACAGCTTTAGAAGTATGATACCGATGCCATAAACGAGGGTAATAAAAAAAATACCTCTGGCCGTTCGGTCACGATGGGTATTCACATAGATAGTAAAGAGAGCGGCATTGACCAGCAGACTCATGGACCCGATCGAGGTGATCAATCTATTCTCTTGGATAAAGACGTTTAGGAACTCAATCAAGCGGAGGTCCGGAAATTTCCATTGGTGTAAAATGAGCAGCCCCAACAGAGGGCCCACAAAACCTAAGATCAAACCGAGGCGAAGATCGTCTTTGGCCAGTATCATAGCTTCCAGCTTTTGGCAAGTTGATCTTTGTAAGGGTAATGGGTCAGGTCGTATTGCACGGGTACCACACTCACATAATTGTTGGCCAGCGCCCATACATCGGTATCCTTTCCCTTATCTGCGTTGACGAACTCACCCGTTAGCCAATAGTATTGTTTTCCGTGCGGATCGTTTCGTTGTACATAGTTCTCGTTGTATTTGGCATAGGCCTGCCGACATATTTTGATACCGCGAATCAATTCTGGTTTCAAGGCGGGAATATTTACATTCAACACGGTATGGCGGCCCAACTTGGTCTTCATCATTTTTTCAACAACTACTCTGGCATATTGACGAGCCGCATCAAAATCGGCCTCCAAACTGTAGTCAAGCAGGGAGAATCCTGCCGAGGGAATGTCTTCGATCGCTGCTTCGACGGCGGCCGACATGGTTCCGGAATAAATAACATTGATACTATGATTGGCTCCATGATTGATACCACTCAAGCAGAGATCAGGTTTGCGGTGCAATACTTTGTCAACGGCCAACTTGACACAATCAACAGGGGTTCCTGAGCAGGCGTACGAGGTAATGCCATCGAAATGATGTGTCTTATGCAAGCGCAAGGGCTCACCGATGGTAATGGCATGACCCATTCCCGACTGGGGCTTGTCTGGTGCCACTACATAAATATGTCCCATGTCCTTTACGGAGTCTACCAGATTACGTATGCCGGGCGCACCAATGCCGTCGTCATTGGTAATAAGGATAACCGGCTTGTCTTTCGTAACCCGGGCTGTAGAAGTTGACCGGGCCTTCTTTTTCTTTGGGGTTTGCATGTCTTGTAAAAGTCCTTGATTTTTAGCGGTTAGCAAAATGCACGCTAAAAAATTTGGAAATTCTAAAAATATTAGTATTTTGCAGCTAAATAAATTAGACATCATGGCACTTTCCAATCAAAATCTGAAGTATCTGCGCAAGCTCCGCGGCTGGACCCAAGAGGAGTTTGCCATTAAACTCAATATCAAAAGGTCTTTATTAGGGGCCTATGAAGAGGAGCGGGCCGAGCCACGCTTTGAGGTCTTAGAGGCGGTCTGCGATATTTTTAAGCTGACCATGGATGAATTGTTGCGAAAGGACTTAAGTGATAATAAGGCCAATTACCTCGACAAAAGAAGATCCCTGAAAATGAATACAGGCCCAAGTGAGATCCCGTTCGTGCCAGTAAAGGCCGCAGCGGGCTATTTAGCCGGTTATGCCGATCCGGAGTTCATCGATGAGCTTAACACCTTTACGCTTCCCATGCTTACTGGTGGAAATTACAGGGCCTTTGAGATCATTGGCGATTCCATGCTTCCTACCCCCAGTGGTTCGGTGATCGTGGGAGAGAAGGTAAACGATCTCGACGAACTTAAACCCAATACCCCCTGTATCGTTATATCAAGAAATGAAGGGATCGTCTACAAGCGAATACAAAAAACCGGAAAGCAGCGCGATAAGCTCACCCTGGTCAGTGATAATCCGATCTTTCATCCTTACACCGTCAATACCGATGAAGTTTTGGAAATGTGGCAGGCGCAGGTGGTTATTTCAAAAGCGAAC
>JBIIHS010000178.1:0-3592 GCA_044235515.1 Chitinophagaceae bacterium
TGGCAGCCAATCGCCAATTGCCAAGCGGACTATTCTTATCGGCGGCTAAGGAGCCGATCACAGCGATTTTCTTACCCGCTGGCTTCAATGGCAAGAGCTCTTGGTCGTTCTTTAATAAGACCATCGTACGCCTTGCCATATCCCGCGCTACTGATGCATGCTCTGGATGCATAGCATACACTTGCTCACGGGTGCTATCACAATATTTATAGGGATCATTGAACAACCCTAGCAGAAACTTTAATCGCAATACTCGACGAACCGACTGATCGATAACAGTGACGGACACATTTCCTTTCGTAACCTGATTCTTTAAGTGATTGACGTACGCGTAACTCTCCATATCCACATCGGAACCGGCGTTGGCCGAGAGAGCGGCTACCTGTGATAGATTCTCGGCATATCCATGATCGATCATCTCTACCCCAGAACCCCAATCGGAAACGACCACCCCTTTAAACTTCCAGTCGCGCTTCAGAATATCCTGAACCAAATAATTGTTGGCGGTAGCCGGAACACCATTGATAATATTAAAGGAATTCATTACCGAGGCAACCCCTTGCTGTACGGAGGCCTTAAAGGGAGGTAAAATAACATTATGGAGAGTAAGCGCGCTCACATCGACAGTATTATAGTCGCGCCCACCCTCTGCAAAACCATATCCGGCAAAATGCTTAGCAGTAGCTAAAATATTGAAGGGAGATCGAAAGTCATTCCCCTGAAATCCTTTTACACGTGCCATTGCAATTTGTGACCCCAAATAGGGGTCTTCTCCTGCTCCTTCCATTACCCGACCCCAACGTGCATCACGTGAAATATCGACCATGGGAGCAAAGGTCCAGTTAATACCAGAAGCAGCAGCTTCTGTAGCCGTAACGCGTGCTGAACGCTCAATAGCAGGCAGATCCCAGCTAGCGGCCTCAGCTAATGGAATGGGCAGTACGGTGTTGTATCCATGCACCGCATCAAATCCAAATAAAAGTGGAATACCTAGTCTGGACTCCTTTACTACCAATTCTTGTAGGGCCCTTACTTGGTTTACTCCTCTTACATTCAATACTGAGCCGACCAATCCTTGTTTAAAATGATCGTATTTGAACTTATCGGCACCGGCCTTGGGGGCCGGACCGGTCACATCCCAAAAACCATTGTATTGATTCATCTGTCCGATCTTTTCCTCGAGCGTCATTTTGGCCATTAACCTATCGATGGCCCTTTCAATAGAATCGGCCGGTAATGACTGTGCAAACATCGATGACAGCGAAAGGAAAGAACAAACAAGAAATAGGCTGACGCGTTGAAGAGAGAACATGTAAAAAAATTAAAAGATCGTTATTGGTATACCCTGACGTAATCTACTTTTAGCTGACGAGGAAAGGCCGATTCATCGACGCCCATCTTTCCACCAAAATTACCCCCAACGGCTACGTTAAGCACTATATGAAAATCTTGGTCAAAGGGCCACTTATCTGTACCCTCATGTGCATTATCGAACTGCTGTTGCCGTACCCCATCAATAAAATAGACGATGTATTCGGGAGTCCATTCAATGGCATAGGTATGAAAAGATCGATACAGGTCTTTTACCGGGATCAGCGAGACCTTTTGTGTGCCGATCATACCATTGTAGGAATTCGTATGGATGGTTTGATATACTGAATCGGGTGAATACCCTACGGTCTCGGCAATATCGATCTCTCCACTTTTAGGCCAATCCCCATATTTCTTTTCGGTAGGTAGCATCCAAATGGCGGGCCATAAGCCCAACCCCTCGGGTAGCTGCGCACGTACTTCGATACGTCCATACTTCCAATCACCCTTATTACGGGTGACAAGACGGGCCGATGTAAACCGAGCATTTTCATAGGCTTCCTTTCGCGCTTCGATGATCAGATGCCCATTTTCTACACGCGCATTCTCTTTACGATTCCAGGTGTAATACTGCCATTCATTATTACCCCAGCCACATAATGCAGGGCAACCATGGGCTTTATCATAACCCCACTTGGCGGAATCGGGTAGTCCTGTATAGTTGAACTCATCGGTCCATACCAATTTTGTGTAGCGCGAAGATTGCGCCAATACCGGCACAGAGTTGCCTACGAAAAATAAAAAGGCCGTATATATTACATAAGAACCTACAAATCGCATAAAAGTAGTTTACTGGTATACGCGCACATAATCGATTTCCATGATCCCCGATACAAAGGCAGGATCGACCGCCCCCCCAAAATTGCCTCCCATCGCTACATTGAGCAGCAAAAAGAAAGATTGATTGAAGGGAAGATTCGCATTATTGGCTGTCGTAAAATAGACCCTGTCATCAACCATAAAACGGATGGACTGTGCTGTCCACTCGCAAGAATACTTATGAAATTCGGTACTGGCATTTTGTATCAAAGTGGTAGCACCGATCCCATTGCCACCGGAGTTTCCCGGATAATGAATAGTTCCATGGATCCGATTGGGATCGTTTCCACGGTGCTCCATAATATCGATCTCGCCACAAGCGGGCCATCCGGCCGTTAAAAAATTATCACCCAGCATCCAGGTCGCTGGCCAGGTTCCTATACCAACAGGTAGTTTGGCCCCTATTTCGACCTTACCGTATTTGAATGAAAATTTATTTCGAGACAACAAACGAGCCGAGGTAAAAGCACTACCGCTAAAGTTCTCTCGCTTTGCTACGATCTTTAAGGTGCCTCCCGACACAACGGCATTATCAAGTCGATTGGTATAATACTGCAATTCGTTATTCCCCCAGCCCCCTGCGCCAAGGTCATAGCCCCATTTCGTCGGATCGGGTGCTCCGGGGGTGTTGAATTCATCTGACCAAATGAGAGATTGTGCTACGACTACCGTAATGGTAACCGATTTGGAAATAGTAAGACCCGCGGCGCTTTTGGCAATCACATTAACCACATAAGTACCCGATGCGGGATAGCGATAACTTACGGAGCCAGACACGGAAGTTGAAAAAATACCATTGCCAAAATCGTAATCATAGCTGACTGCATTAGTGGCCGTAGCGGTAAAGCTCACAGTCCCACTATTATCGGCACTCACCTGCGCAGAAACAGTCAGATTAGAAGGCGGGGTGTTGTTGGGGGGCGTTTCTTTATCACCACAAGCCCCCAACAGCAAAGCAACAAACAGGACCCCTATTACAACACGCATATAAACCTATGGCTTCACTTTTAACTTCTGATACCAGGAATTTCCGTCTGTGCCAATATTGCGAATATGCATGGTCGTAGGCGTAATTTCAAGGATCTCATAGACTCGTCCACCAGTACCAAAGTTAATGATACCATTACCCGGAACAGTAAATTGAATACGGGTAGACTGCGCAGGTGTTGAGGCCGAAGTGGCATCCTGAAAAGCAAGCAACTTATTACCGCCGGGGCTAATGGTGAAACAATTATCCCCGCCACTGAAACCATAAAACGCACTAGAAGCACCGATTGAGAAGGAAGCTCCTTTATTATCGACGTTCATGGATACACGATTGGCTGCATCACGGCTAAATGTAATTTCATCGTCGTATGCACAGGCTTCTCTGGTATTAGGGCCAGCAGCATACCAGATGGGA
>JBIIHS010000179.1:0-3584 GCA_044235515.1 Chitinophagaceae bacterium
CCAACCGACCCGTCTTATCGGATTGACCGATCACTTGCTCAATGTGGCGAAGTATGGTTACCATCCCCTTGAAGTTAATGCGATCAGCATCATCGCTGGGCTTATGATAATCGGTGTGCAAACCGGTAAAATAAAATAAAACAGGAATGTCTTTGCGATAAAACGATGTATGATCACTTGGACCCGAGCCGCTCGAATCGATCTTTACCTGAAATGTGCTCTTGGTATTATTGTTAATCACCGAAGACCAGTATGGGGAGGTTCCGTATCCCCCAATGGTAACCGTTTTGGTGCTATCGTTCAGGCGACCCACCATATCCATATTGATCATATAATTGACCGTCTTGAGATCGATGGTAGGATTTTCAACGAAATGTTTTGATCCATAGAGTCCCAACTCCTCGCCAGAAAAAGCAATGAGTAAATAATTATTCGAGCGAGCGGCCGACTTTTTTAATTCGGAACCCAAGGCCAGTAAGGTAGCTGTGCCACTGGCATTATCATCGGCCCCGTTATGAATAGCGGCTTCTTTTTTCTCGTATCGAGAATTTCCATCCTCCCCATATCCAAGATGATCGAAATGGGCGCCGAGCACTACTGTTGTTGGGGCGCCATTATCTATATATCCAATCACATTCGATCCACTTCGGACTACGTCGCTCAGCGAAGCACGGGCATCGAGTTCGAGGGCGGCCATTTCTTGATTCAAAAAAGGAGCGATCGCGTTATACTTGATAAAAAAGACCGGAAGGTTTACGAGCGGCAGTTTATCCTTGGCGTTAAAGCTAAGTTTGTCCTCTATGGCGCTACTGTTATACCAAAGTAATGCTGTCGCACCCTTTTCCTTAGCCTTTGTGCTGAATTCATAAATGTAACCCGCCAAGTCAAAATGAGGATTGGTCTTATTTTCTTCGAGCACCTCATGCAGATCGATCATCCAGGGTGCACCCATCTCGCGTAATCCTGGCGTAAGGGTACCCGCAACAGACCCGGTGGCGCTAAAGGAAAAAACAAAGAACTCTTTTTCGGGGGTCAGTGCTTTTTTCGCTATGATCAACTTCGCATCGGCTCCCATTTTTTTTCCTTCATTAACAGAAAAAGGTTGATAATACCCTTCGGTGCCCTTAGGAATCAGCCCAGACAGCTGAAATTGCCCGGCAATGTATTCCATAGCTAGTTTTTCTCCGGGCGTTCCCGTGCGGCGGCCTTCGAGCCGATCATCGGCCAAAAACCGGACATGTCCTTCGAGGGTGTTTTGCAACAAGCTGTTTTTCTTATCAAGATGTCTCGTAGTCGTGCAAGCGCTCAGCACAAGCAATACTATAGCAAGCGGAAATTTTGTAAAAACTCGCATAGGGGTATTATTAACCGGCAGCAAAGTTACCAACTGTCCGGATGCCTTGTGCAACAAGCCAGATATTTCGGGGGATGGTTTGGCGCTCAGTGTCTACTTTTGCATTCTATTATTAACAGCTTGAGTCAGACCGGCCTGCATATTGCGTTAGTGGGTAATCCCAACAGTGGTAAAAGCTCGCTTTTTAACTGTCTGACCGGACTGCAACAAAAGGTGGGCAATTTTCCGGGGGTAACGGTCGAAAAAAAAGTGGGGTCCGCTGTTATTGGAGATGTTTCGGCCTCTATCATAGACCTGCCGGGCACTTATAGCCTCTACCCAAGAAGGCTCGATGAGTGGGTTACTTATCGGGTGGTCATGAACGAAGAGCCAGAAGTTGTTCCCGATCTGATCGTGGTGGTGGTCGACGCCAGCAACCTGAAAAGAAATCTTCTTTTTTGTACTCAATTGCTCGATCTGAAGCGACCAGTCGTAGTAGCTCTTACCATGATGGACCTGGCCCGCCAGCGCGGCATCAAGATCGATATTGGAGCGCTGGCTCGTGAATTAGGTGTAGCGGTAGTGGCGGTAGATCCCCGAAAAGGAAAGGGGGTAACGGAATTAAAAAAAGCGATCGGACTTACCTCACAAGGTGCCTATAAAATTCCTACCCGCGATTTTATCGATAATCTTAGTTTAGCCCCGGTCGCGATCCAAAAAATAAAAGCGATTGCACCGGATTGCAGCGATTATAAAGCTATTCACCTGCTTACTCATCACGATTCGTTTAGGCTGCCCACTTTATTTCAACAGCAAGTGGAGTCCATTAAAAAAGAGGTTGCCTTTACGCCCACTAAAATTCAGGCCGAAGAGATCTTACAACGTTATGCACGTATTCGACAGCTTATGCAAATCGCCGTCGCTGAGCCCGATCCGCTGCAGCGAACCCTGCGTACCGAAAAACTAGATACGATCTTGTTGCATCGGCGCTGGGGATATCTGATCTTACTTTCCGTTTTGTTTTTACTTTTCCAAAGTGTGTTCGTCTTGGCGCAATATCCAATGGACTGGATCGAAATGGGAATGGGGCGATTGGGAGAATGGACGGCAGACCAGCTACCGCCCGGCATGCTAACCGACCTGCTGGTCAATGGTGTCTTAGCCGGGCTGGGGGGTATTGTAGTATTTGTTCCGCAGATCATGATCTTATTCGGGATCATTACCCTACTCGAAGATTCGGGTTATATGGCACGCATTAGTTTTTTATCGGACCGACTGATGCGCAGCGTAGGGCTCAATGGGAAAAGTGTTATGCCCATGATCAGTGGATTTGCCTGCGCGGTCCCAGCCATTATGAGCACCCGAAATATCGAGAATAGAAAAGAGCGATTGCTTACCATCTTGGTTACGCCCCTCATGAGTTGTTCGGCCAGACTGCCGGTCTATACGACCATTACCGGATTGGTAATTCCCAATAATTATCTTTTTGGATTTCTTAGTGTACAAGGATTGGTGCTGCTGGGCATGTATATGATGGGCATTATAATGGCAATGCTTGTTTCGTATATCGCTAATCTTTTCATTAAAATCCAAGAAAAGAGTTTTTTTATTCTGGAGTTGCCCTCCTACCGTGCCCCTCGTTGGTCCAATATCTTACCCACCATGATCAGCAAGGCCAAGATCTTTGTGCTCGATGCAGGTAAGGTCATTATGATCATCTCCCTTATTCTTTGGGGATTGAGTTCCTTTGGGCCGCATGCGGGCATGCAGAAAGCGCAGCAACAATACGAAACAGCCCTGTTGTCTGGAATGCCGAAAGCACAAGTTGAAAGAGAATATCAAACCGCTAAACTCGAAAATTCATTCGCCGGTTTGCTCGGTAAGACCATTGAACCAGTCATTGCACCGCTTGGCTTTGACTGGAAGATCGGCGTGGCGCTTATCACCTCGTTTGCGGCCCGCGAAGTGTTTGTGGGAACTATGGCCACACTCTATAGTGTGGGAGACGACGAAAGTCATATGCTCACCGAAAAAATGCGTGCGGCGCTACGACCAGACGGTAGTCCTGTATTTACACTGGCTACCGGATTATCACTAATGATATTCTATGTGTTCGCCATGCAATGTATGAGCACGCTGGCTGTGGTAAGAAGAGAAACCAAATCTTGGAAATGGCCCCTTATTCAATTAGTGTATATGACGGGGCTGGCGTATTTACTAAGTTGGTGCTGCTACTTATTGTTTCGCTGAT